>NZ_JBEXID010000054.1:0-47818 GCF_040608395.1 Streptomyces sp. NPDC005181 | reverse complement strand
TGCTTCACCCAGCCGCGAAGCCCCTCCGCACTCACACCGAGTTCCCGGGCGACCTCGGTGACATTCCGGCCCGACGACCGGACCAGTGCCACCGCGTCCCGCTTGAACTCCGACGTGTACCGCTTACTCATATTGCTCTTGCCACTCAACCTGGACTGCTTTCTCCGGGACCGATCCGTCCCAGTATCAGGCTGTCCAGTTCAGAGGGGGAACTTCACCCCGAAGGCCGACAGCATCCGGGACATCAAGCTCAACCGCGACTCCGTGATGCTGCTCAAAGCGTGGCGCAAGAGGCAGCGCGCCGAGCGCACCGAGTGGGAAGAGCACAAGGCTTGGAAGGACTCGGGCAACCGGGTCTTCACGCGGGAAGACGGCAAGGCGTACCACCCTCAGGCCTTCTCCGACCGCTGGGGACGGCTCGTCGAGCTGTCCGGCCTGGCACCGATCCGGCTCCACGACGGCCGCCACGAGGCCGCGAGTCTCGCACTGGCCGCCAGCGTCGCCCCCAAGGCCGTCCAGGCAATGCTGGGGCACGCCTCGATGCGGATGACGACTGACACCTACCAGACGGTGCTGCCAGAGATGCATGCCGCGACCGCCTCGGCCTCTCTCGACCTGATCGCCGCGTTCCGCGCCCAGAAGAACAAGAAGGCCACAAAGAAGGCAAAAAAGAGGAAAGCGAAGAAAGCACCCAAGGGGCGGGGCGAAGAAGCGGCCTGACGGGGGTGGGGCCCATCTCCCGCACGCGGGCCCCCTTCTGGCCCCCTTGAACCGTCATCGGACGCAATCGGGGAAGCGGTCTAGACCGCGAGTCGATCAAGGAAGCGATAAATGCCCAGGTCAGAAGGTACGACCTTCGTCTTTCGCTGTGAGCCGCCTTCGGGACTTGAACCGAGATCTACGCATTCTCGGTGCGTTCACCGATGGGATCCGGCCGAAGCCGGAGACGACCTTCGGCAATGTGAAAGCCGATGTGCTGGAGCATTACGTGCCGGGCTTCGAGCGCGGGGACTTCGTCCGTACGATCCTCGACTCGCCCTGGCCGGAGTGAGCCGGGCGGACCGTGAAAGCCGGCTGAGCCGCAGCAGCCGTTCCGCGGCGACGACATGGCGGCGGTTCAGCCGACCTGGCCGATCGCGCCGCGGAGCATGGCCACAGTCGTCGCCGCCGCTCTGCGCTCCGTGTCGTCCTCCGTCGTACGCACCCGTTCCTCCAGGAGCACCACGGCGGCCTGAAGGACGCCGATGCGTACCGGAACGCTCTGCATCCCCGCCAGCACGGCAGCCGCCTGCTCCGCCGGGGTGGCGGTCGCGGCCTGCGGAATCAGGGTGGTGATGCCGCGCCCGAGCGCGCGGTCACGTGGTGGTTGAGCCGCTGTTGTGGTCACCGAAGAATTCTGCCGCACCGGGCCTGCGGATCGGGGCAGCGACGTGGCTCCTCACCGGTCGCGGGTGCGTGCGACGGGCCGGACCGGGGCCGATGCCCCGCGCCGCCCCTGTGCGTCATCCCGCGGGCCACCTCGTCGCGCCGCGGCAGGGAGCATTCCGGATGGCTGGAATTCGCCTGCCCGACGGACGCGGACCCGCTTGCCGTCAATAGGACACCCGATCACCGGGCTGATCGACCGGCTCCCTGGAGCCGGGCCCAGTTGCGCATCGCGGTGCGCGACGCGAAGGCGGCCACGTCCTTGTCGAGCGGGTGGTCGGCGTACTGGTGGATGCGCCAGGTCGCCTTGATGCGTGGATGGCCCGCCGTCACATAGTCGGCGATCCACAGACCGTCACCGGCGTACGACGTAGTGTCGTAATTGAGCCAGAAGTGCCGGTTGCAGTACAGCAGAACCCTGTGGTGCGGCCTGAGGCGCTTGACCTCGCGGATGAAGCGGTCCTTCTCGGCGTTGGTCGCGCGCGTCCCGTCTCCGGTCATCTCCCAGTCGACGGCCAGCAGGTCGCCGGCCTTCTCCGGAGCCTTGCTCACGAAGTACTCCGCCTGCGCCGTGAGGTTTCCCGGCCACAGGAAGTGGTAGAAGCCGACCACACATGCGGCGTCCCTTGCCCGCTTGACCTGCGCGGCCAGATGCGGGTTGACGTACGAACGGCCCTCGGTGGCTTTGATGAAGACGAAGTCCAGTCCGTCCGTGTCGAAGGACGACTGATACGAGCTGACATCGACGCCATGCAGCATGGGGCACCGCCTTCAAGTGGGATCTTTGGTTCCGTTTCTCGTTCTGTACGTGCCCGCAGCCACCGGTTCTCACCCGTCCGACCCACCGAGCGGGCTTTCTTCCAGCCACCCGGAATAGGTCCCGGTATCGGCGGGTTGGTGGAGCGGCGAGACCGCATTGCACACCACACTCGCCATCGGAAGGTCGGATCGATGAAGATCGGAATCATCGGAGCGGGCAACATCGGCGGCAACCTCACCCGCCGCCTGACCGCGCTGGGCGACGAGGAGTCCATCGCCAACTCCCGCGGCCCGCACACGCTCACCGCGCTCGCCGAAAAGACCGGAGCGACCCCGGTCACCGCGGCGGAGGCGGCGCAGGGCGCCCGTGTCGTGATCGTCACCATTCCCGTGAAGGCAGTCCCCAACCTGCCCGCCGGGTTCCTCGACGGGGCCGCGGAAGACGTCGTGGTCATCGACACCGGCAACTACTACCCGCAGGAACGCGACGGCCGGTTCGCCGCCATCGAGGACGGGCTGCCGGAGAGCAGGTGGACCGAGGAACAGATCGGTCACCCGGTGATCAAGGCGTTCAACGGTACCTACGCGGATGACCTCCTCTCCAAGGCTCTCCCGAAGGGAAGCCCCAGCCGTCAGGCCCCGCCGGTCGCCGGTGACGACTCGGCCGCCAAACAGACCGTGCGCGACCTCATCGACGAGCTGGGCTTCGACACGGTGGACGCAGGCGGTCTGGACGAGTCCTGGCGCCAGCAGCCTGGCGCCCCCGTCTACGGCAACCAGGGCGACGCCGACACCGTCGCGAAGGCGCTCGCCGAGGCGTCCCCGGAGCGTACGGCGCAGTGGCGCGCCTGACAGGGCGGGTCCCCGTCCACCCTCGTGCCCCGCCCTGCCGCGCCCCGCCTCCGATTCCGCTTCCGTACCGCGTCGGCCGAACCCCGCGTGTCCTACGGCACGGACGGCGCCCTGGTGCGGGGTTTCGCCGAAGCCGTCCGCGAACGTTCCTCCGACGCACGGGCGTTGCCCGACGGCTGACCGGCCCGGCGTCCACCCTCCGGGCATGGCCCGGCCTCGGCCCCTTCGGTTCTACCGGTCGTCGTCCGGGGCGGCCGGCAGGCTGTCCATGAACGAGCTGACGGAGAACACGGCGCGCCCGGGTCCGGGCGGACCGTAGCCGGGCGGCGAGCTGAGCCCGTACTCCTCCATCGTCGAGCGGTAAGCGTCCAGCAACCTGATGTGGTACTCGAGCGGTGCCCCGTCCGGGTTGGTCTTCCCGAGCGGCGTGGTGGGTTCCGGGCACCAGGTGGTGAACCGCGGGGTGATGCCGTGCGACATGAAGAAGCGCAGCCCCTCGGTGGTCGAGTCGATGGCCTCGTCGACTGTTGTGAAGCCGAAGGGCTCGGCCATCTCCACGCCCGCCACGAAGTTGGGGATGACGTTCCGGGCGCCGAAGACCTCGGCGGAGTCCAGGATGCGGCGGTGCCATTCGTCACGGCCGACGTAGCGCTCCTTGCCGGGGCAGTACAGCTCGAACAGCCGGCGGTCCCACACCTCGTAGTTGGGGTGGTAGATCTGGACGCCGTAGTCGTGGAAGCGCTGGACGTCGGCCTTCGGCAGGGCCTGCGCGACGACCTTGCCGATCCAGCGGCCTGGGAAGGCGTCCTCGATGGCCTTGGCGTACTGCCCGTAGAAGTCGGCTTCGTCGCGCCCGCCGATGTGGGAGGTGATGGCACCACCGGTGAGGGTGTAAGCGGTGGAGGTCTTCGCAGTGTCGTACCGATCGATGATGGCGAGCGCCTCCAGCACCTCCTCGACGGGCTTTACACCGGTGTACGGGCGTCCCGCCGCCTTGTGCTGGCGCCAGTTGTGGTTGATGTCGCAGTACTGGCACTCCTCCTTCGCGCCGAAGTACTGGCAGACGCGGAAGACCGTCAGATAGACGAGGTAGCCCCACTGGATGGTGGGCGCGACCTCCATCACCGACTTGCCGTTGACGAGCGTGTGCCGGTAGTAGTCCGGCATCGGCGGCAGACCGACGTCCGAGATCCGCCTGCCGTCCAGGTACAGCCCCAGGACCCCGTCCTCGTCAGCCGCGACACGGTACGGGGACGCCGGGTTCACCCGCACCGACACGACCGTGCGGCGCAGCTCGTACGGGCCTCCGGTGAGAACGATCTCCTCCGGTGGACGGCGCAGGGCGGCCGCACCGAGCTCGGGCAGGGTGCTGTGGTCGAAGGAGAAGATGAAGTACGACTTCGGCTTGACGTCACCGTCCTCGTTGTCGCTGAGCGCGGACTCGTCGAACGCCACGCCGCCGCGCAGCAGGTCCTCCTTGACGACAGCTTCCCGCGGCACGTGCGGGAACCGTTCCATGAGCTGCTCGATCAGGCGGGTGCGGCTCGCGTCCGTGCGGCTGGGGTCGCCGGGGTCTCTGCGGCCGGTGTCGGTTCGGCTGGGCATCTACGGGGCTCCTCGGTCCGGGCGTCGAAGGTTCTTGCAGTACGCCCCACTGTGCAACGAGCCACGGACATCAACCGTTCGCGACGCCGTCCGGGGACTGGAACCGTCCGTCACTCGTCCCAGTGCGTGGGACGGCTGAGCAACGGCGGGAGCTTCGTCGCGGCATTGCCCCGCGCCGCGTTGAGCTGCGCCTGCGTGAGGAACAGAGTCCCGGTCAGGTCGGCTCCGGACAGTTCGGCGTCCCGGAAATCCGCGCCGATGAGGTCGGCCAGACGCAAGTCGGCGCCGGTGAGGTCGGCGGCGATGAGATACGCGCCGCGCAGGTCGGCCCCCTGCAGGTCGGCGCCTTTGAGTCGGACGCCGATGAGGTCGGCGCCGCGATGGTTGCGCTTCTTCCTGCGGGGGACGGTGGCCCGTACGAGTTCGCTGGCACGGAGCAGCAACGCGGCGACGTCGTCCCGGTGTCCGGCGACCTCGAGGTCGGCGAACGCGTCGGGGGCGACGTGCGTGAGGCCTTCGGTCGTGTCGAGGGCGCGCCGTATCTCGCCGTGGAGAGGGCGGGCCGCCTGCAGCGTCAGCGCTTCGGTGAGGTACCAGAGCAGTTCGTGGAGTTGCCGCATGACCGGGAACACCTGGAACATCTGCTGGGCGGTCTGCGGGGCCCGCCGCCAGTCCTGTCCGTCGAAGGTCTCCTGGGAGACCTTCTGGCCGGCGCCGAAGCAGTCGTACACCGTGCAGCCGGGAAAGCCCTGGGTCCGCAGTCCGGTGTGAATCCCGCAGCGGAAGTCGTCCTGCAGATTGTGGCAGGGCTGCCCGGCGTCCTTGTCGACAGCGAAGTCCGCCGACCGGGTCAGGGTCAGCGCGACGCAGCACAGCCCGAAGCAGTTCGCGCAGTCGGCGCGCAGAGCGGCACGGTCGGCAGCGTCGCCGCGACGCTCGGTGGGTTCCGTGCGGTCGGTGCCGGAGCCTCGGGCATGGTCGGACACGGTGCGTTGGATCCTCTGGTGTGCGGAGTGCGTGGACGGTCGAGCCTACCGAGGTCCCGCCGGCCGAGGGGCACACGGACGGACAGCCTCGCTTCCGGGGTACTCGGGTCCCTCCGGCGCAGGCCGGAAGCAGGGCGCGCGATGATGGAGGCCTGCATCGTGGTAGGAGGTGGCCACCGACGTGGCGAACGCACCGGTCGACAGCATCCCGGCCCGGCGGGTGCTGACCGATCAGGCCGGACTGGCCCGGGTATCAGCACGACGAGGCCGAGTGGGCCCCGTACGGAACGCCGATCGCGGTCGTGCGTCCACAGAGCACCGAAGAAGTACGGGATGTGGTGCGGCCTTGTCTGGCGCACCGCATCCCGGTGGTGCCGCGCTGTGCGGGCACCGGTCTGTCCGGCGGCGCGAATGCTGTCGACGGGGCGATCATGCTCTCCTTCGAGGACATGAACCGGATCGTGCACATCGATGCGGCGGAACGGCTGGCCGTCGTCCAGCCCGGTGTGGTCAATGACGACTTGCGGGCGGCCTGCGCAGAGCTCGGGCTCTGGTACCCGCCGGATCCGGCGAGCTCGCCCTGGTCGACGATCGGCGGAAACGTCGCGACGAACGCCGGAGGGATGTGCTGCGTCAAGTACGGCGTGACGCGTGACTATGTGCTCGGCCTGGAAGTGGTCAACGGACTCGGCGAAGTCGTCTCGCTGGGCCGCCGTACCGCGAAGGACGTCGCCGGATACGACCTGGCGGGGCTGATGGTCGGCTCCGAGGGCACAGGCGGGCGCCACGTGGGCCGCGGTCTCCACGGATCAGCAGGAGGCGGACGCGCTGTTCCAGGCGCGGCGGCTGGCCTATCCGGCGCTGGAGCGGCTCGGTCCGGTACTCACCGAGGATGTCTGCGTGCCACGGACCGCAGTGCCGGACATGTTGGCCCGGATCGAGAGGGCCGCGGCCCGGCACGACATTCTGGTGGCCAATATCGCGCATGCCGGTGACGGCAATCTGCACCCGCTGATCATCACGCCGCCCGGTGACGAGGCCGCGCGTGCGCGCGCCCAGTCGGCCTTCGAGGACATCCTCGACGATGCGATCGCCCTGGGCGGGACGGTCACGGGGCGAGCACGGGGTGGGACTGCTGAAGATGCGCGGTATGGACAAGGAGCTGGGGGCCGCGGTGCTCGGGATGCATCACGCGGTGAAGGCGGCCCTTGACCCGCACGGCATCCTGAATCCCGGGAAGGTGCTCGGCTCGGGACCTGCCGCATCGGTGTAGCGGCCGGTCGGGCACGGCGCCCCGGGACCCGTCCCGTTGTCAGTGGGGCGACGCACACTGGCGGGAGTGCGGGACGGGTGAAGGGGACGCGGATGAGCAGCGCGAACGACCATGACACGGGGTTCGAACCGGCCACCGGAGACGGCCCGTTGCCCCCGGGCCCTGCGGAGAAGCGTGCCGCGTCGGTGCGTACGGCGTTCGAGGGGCTGCTGCAGATCCGGCGGCTGACCAACGCCGGCCGGCCGCACCCGGAGGGCGTACCGGCCGAGTGGGAGCTCCGTCGGGTGGTACGGGCGGTCTCCCTGGTGCTGGAGGCGGACGGCCGCCCGCCCTCGGCCGTCGACGCGTCGGGGCAGCGGGTCGCGTCCGGGTATCGCGTGCAGGAGGGCGCGGCGCCGGGCACCGTACGGGTGGAGTGGCTCGGGCCGCCCGGCAGCGGGGCCGCGCACGAGGAAGAGGCCGAGCTGACCCGGTGTGCTGCCGCGTTGGGGCGGCTGGGGTGGACGGCGCTGCTGTACCGGGGGCCGCGGCGCCGCAGGTTCCTGGAAGTCGAGTCATGACAGCGGCGTTCAAGACCTGAACGCGTCGGTGGTGCGGTCCGTCAACAGAAGGTCCGTACCAGCTCCTTGACGCCCTCTCGCGCCAACACTTAAATCAAGAAATGAATTAAGCGTCGGGGCCGAACGTCACCCGGCGCCGGTTCAGCGTGCGATCTGTCATGAGCATGTCCCCACCATGAAGTGATGTGATGACTGTGCGAACCCCCAGACGGCGTCGGACGGCGCTGTACCTCGTTGCCCTGCTGTGCTGTTCCGGCGCGGTGACCGCCGCACCGGCGGGCGCCGCCCCTCTGCCCGAACCGCGCGTCGCCGCTGCCGCGACAACGTTCTCCGACGACTTCAACGGTCCGGCCGGATCGGCGGTCGACGGCAGCAAGTGGCAGATCGAGACCGGCGACAACGTCAACAACCACGAGCGGCAGTACTACACGGCGGGCAACAGCAACGCCGCCCTCGACGGCCAGGGCAATCTCGTCATCACCGCCCGCAAGGACAACCCCGGCAACTACCAGTGCTGGTACGGCCGGTGCGAGTACACCTCGGCCCGGCTGAACACGGCCGGCAAGTTCACCTCGACGTACGGGCACATCGAGACCAGGATGAAGATCCCGCGCGGTCAGGGCATGTGGCCCGCGTTCTGGATGCTCGGTGACAACATCGGCGACGTCGGATGGCCCAACAGCGGCGAGATCGACATCATGGAGAACGTCGGCTTCGAGCCCGGCACAGTCCACGGCACCATCCACGGTCCCGGGTACTCCGGCTCCGGTGGCATCGGGGCCGGCTACTCCCTCCCCGGCGGCCAGGCGTTCGCCGATGCCTTTCACACCTTCGCGGTGGACTGGGCACCCGACTCCATCACCTGGTCCGTGGACGGCAACGTCTACCAGCGGCGTACGCCGGCCGACCTCGGTGGCAAGAGCTGGGTGTTCAACAAGCCGTTCTTCATCATCATGAACCTCGCGGTCGGCGGCTACTGGCCCGGCGACCCCAACGGCAACACCGCCTTCCCGCAACAGCTCGTCGTCGACTACGTGCACGTCACCACCAGTGACAGCGGATCCGGCGGCACGGGCGGCACCATCACGGGGCTGGGCGGCAAGTGCGTCGACGTGGCAGGCGCCTCCGCCGCCAACGGAACAGCGGTCCAGCTCTACGACTGCAACGGAACCGCCGCCCAGAAGTGGACCGTCGGCACCGACGGTACGATCCGCGCGCTCGGCAAGTGCCTCGACGTCAAGGACAACAGCACGGCCGACGGTGCCCAGCTTCAGCTCTGGGACTGCACCGGCGGAGCCAATCAGCGGTGGGGGGTGTCCGGCGCCCGGGACATCGTCAACGTCCAGGCCGACAAGTGCATGGACGCCACCGGCAACTCCTCCGCCAACGGCACCCGACTCCAGATCTGGACCTGCGCCGGAACCGCCAACCAGAAGTGGACGGTGAACGCCGCATGAGCCCCTCCCCCGGCTCGCGCCGCCGCCTCGGCCCGCTCGCCCTCCCGGCAGCGCTCCTCCTGGCCGCCGGAGCCTCGCTCATCACCCTGCCCGCCACGGCCAGTGCCGCGGCCACCGCCACCGGCGCGATCACCGGGCTGGGCGGCAAGTGCGTCGACGTGGCAGGCGCCTCCGCCACCAACGGAACAGCGGTCCAGCTCTACGACTGCAACGGAACCACGGCCCAGCAGTGGACCGTCGGCACCGACGGTACGATCCGCGCGCTCGGCAAGTGCCTCGACGCCAAGGACAACGGCACCGCCAACGGCACACAGCTGCAACTGTGGGACTGCAGCGGCGGAGCCAACCAGAAGTGGTCCGTCTCCGCGGCCCACGACATCGTGAACACCCAGGCAGACAAGTGCATGGACGCCACCGGCAACTCCTCCGCCAACGGCACCCGGCTCCAGATCTGGACCTGCGCCGGAACCGCCAACCAGAAGTGGACCGCACCTTCGGACGGCGGTATCCCCGCGCCCGGTGGAACGATGGCCGTGGCGCCGTATCTGTACAACGGCTGGGGCAGCCCGCCCAGCCCGACGACCGTCATGAACGCGACCGGCGTGAAGTGGTTCACGCTGGCGTTCGTGCTCAGCAACGGCTACTGCAACCCGCAGTGGGACGGCGGGCGGCCCCTGACGGGCGGCGTCGACCAGCAGACCATCAACACCGTGCGCGGCGCCGGCGGCGACGTCATCCCGTCCTTCGGCGGCTGGAGCGGCAACAAGCTGGAGAGTTCCTGCTCCAGCGCGGGTGAGCTCGCCGCCGCGTACCAGAAGGTCATCAACGCGTACGGCCTCAAGGCGATCGACATCGACATCGAGGCGGACGCCTACAGCAACGCCACGGTCCAGCAACGCACAGTCGACGCACTCAAGACCATCAAGGCCAACAACCCGGGCATCAAGGTGTACGTCACCTTCGGTACCGGCCAGAGCGGCCCCGACACCAGTCTGATCAACAGGGCCGCCTCCGCGGGGCTGACCGTCGACAGCTGGACGATCATGCCCTTCGACTTCGGCGGTGCCGGACAGAACATGGGCACGCTCACCACGCGTGCCGCCGAGGGCCTGAAGAACGCCGTGAAGAGCGCGTACGGATACAGCGACGACCAGACGTACCGGTCGATCGGCATCTCGTCGATGAACGGCATCACCGACGACAACGAGACGGTGACGGTCGACGACTTCCGCACCATCCTCGCCTACGCCCAGCAGCACCACCTGGCGCGGCTCACCTTCTGGTCGGTGAACCGTGACCGGCCCTGCACGGGCGGCGGAGCCGACACCTGCTCCGGTGTGAGCCAGCAGGCGTGGGACTTCACGCGGGTGTTCGCCCAGTACACGGGATGACGTGACGGGAGCGCAGCGGACTGCCGGCCGGTCGCCCGCTGCGCTTCGCGGACGGCGCCGAACCGTCCGTCGGCCCGGTGACTCACACCGGGGCCGACGGGCGGTTCCTCCAGACCGGTCCAGGGCGGAGCGCAGTGCCCCGAGCACGGACGGGCCCGTTGCCGGCCCGGGCGGCTGCCAGATAGGCCGGCTACCGGATAATCCACCACGGACCGAATCGCGATTACCCTGGCAGGCATGACTGCCATGGCACCCGCTCGCACCGAACCGGACCTCTCCTTCCTGCTGGACCACACCAGCCATGTTCTGCGGACCCGGATGGCGGCAGCGCTCGCCGAGATCGGGCTCACGGCACGCATGCACTGCGTCCTCGTCCACGCCCTGGAGGAGGAGCGCACCCAGATCCAGCTCGCCGAGATCGGCGACATGGACAAGACCACGATGGTCGTGACGGTCGACGCCCTGGAGAAGGCCGGCCTCGCCGAGCGCCGCCCGTCCAGCAAGGACCGCCGCGCGCGGTTCATCGCCGTGACCGAGAAGGGTGCTCAGGTCGCCGGGGAGAGCCAGAAGATCGTCGACGGGGTGCACGAGCAGGCGCTCGGCGCCCTCCCCCAGGGCGAGCGCGAGGTGCTGCTGCGGGCGATGAAGCGCCTGGTGGACGGCCATCTGGCCACCCCTTCCGAGGGTCCGCAGACGGTGCGGCGGGCACGTCAGCGCGGATAGCGGTCACAGAGGTCGACCCGAAACAAATAGTCTACAACAAAACCATCTGCTAACTTCTCTCCTGTCACCTCATCCGACGGGAGAGACCGCATGTCCACTCCTTCTGCTCGCCCCATGCCCTCGGCTTCTCCGGCGGCGCCTGCCACCACAACCCGCTCCCGCCGGCTGGCCCTCGGGGTGATCGCGACGGGGATGCTGATGATCATCCTCGACGGCTCCATCGTCACCGTTGCGATGCCGGCCATCCAGAGCGACCTGGGGTTCACCCCGGCCGGGCTGAGCTGGGTCGTCAACGCCTACCTCATTGCGTTCGGCAGCCTGCTGCTGCTCGCGGGACGGCTCGGCGATCTGCTCGGCCGTAAGCGCATGTTCCTGGCCGGCACCGCGGTGTTCACCGCCGCATCACTGCTGGCGGGCGTCGCCACCACGCCCGCGCTGCTGATCGCTGCCCGGTTCCTGCAGGGCGTCGGCAGCGCAATGGCCTCCGCCGTCGGCCTGGGCATTCTCGTGACGCTCTTCACCGACCCGCGGGAACGCGCCCGCGCGATCGCCGTGTTCAGCTTCACCGGTGCGGCCGGTGCGTCGATCGGTCAAGTCCTCGGCGGCGTCCTCACCGACGCCCTCAGCTGGCACTGGATCTTCTTCATCAATCTGCCGATCGGGCTCGCGGCCCTCGCCGTCGCCGTGCCCGTCCTGCCCGCCGACCGCGGTCTCGGCCTCCGTGCCGGAGCCGACGTCACCGGGGCGCTCCTGGTCACCGCGGGGCTGATGCTGGGGATCTACACCGTCGTCAAGGTCGAGGAGTACGGCTGGACCTCGGCGCACACGCTCAGCCTGGGCGCCCTGGCCGCCGTCCTGCTCGGCGCGTTCATCGCCCGCCAGGCCACTGCCAAAACCCCGCTCATGCCGCTGCGGGTCCTCCGGTCCCGCACGGTCGCGGGTGCCAACCTGGTCCAACTCCTCATGGTCGCCGCACTGTTCTCGTTCCAGATTCTGGTCGCCCTCTATCTGCAGAAGGTCCTCGGTTACGGCTCCGCGCGGACCGGACTCGCCATGCTTCCGGCAGCGGCCGTCATCGGCGTGGTGTCCCTGGGCGTCTCGGCCCGCCTCAATGCACGCTTCGGCGAGCGACGCGTACTGCTGGCCGGGCTCGTGCTGCTGGTCGGGGTGCTCGGGCTGTTGGCGCGCGTACCCGTCCATGCGCACTACCCCACCGATCTGCTTCCGGTGATGCTGCTCGCGGCCGGTTTCGGCCTCGCGCTCCCGGCGTTGACCACGCTCGGCATGTCCGACGCGAAGACGGACGACGCCGGGCTCGCGTCCGGGCTGTTCAACACCACCCAGCAGATCGGCATGGCCGTGGGCATCGCACTGCTGTCCACGCTGGCTGCCTCCCGTACCGACGACCTGCGCGCACACGGACAGAGCCGGGCTGCGGCACTGACGGGCGGCTACCACCTGGCCTTCACGGTCGGCGCCGGCTTCCTCGTCACTGCGTTCGTCGTCGCGTTCGCGGTGCTGCGCCCGCACCGGCCGAAGCCCGTCACCGCCCTGGAGAGAACCGCCGCGACCGTGTGACCACCCGCTTCCCCCTCCCCTTCCTGCACGACCACTACCGGCGAAAGGCCGCCCCATGAACGCGAACACGGAAGAAGCGGTGAAGGACGAGCAGCAGCCAGGCTCCGGGCCCGCACCCCGCATGCTCTCCGATGACGAGCTGTCACGACGCCTGCGCGAGCAGCAGTTCGGAGTGCTCGCCTTCGTCAGGCGCAGCGGCCACCCGCACCTGTCCACGGTGCTGTACGACTGGCGTCCCGAGGAGCGCGTTGTACGCATCTCCGCCAGGGCCGACCGCCTGAAGGTGCGCCGGCTGCGGAACGCACCGCAGGCCGCCCTGCATGTACGTGGACCGGACGTCTTCTCGTTCGCCGTCGCCGAGGGTGATGCGGAGGTCTCGGAGGAGACGACCGTTCCAGGTGACGCGACCGGCCGTGAACTGCTCGCCATGACACCGCGGTTCGAGGACCCGGAGGAAGAGTCCGCGTTCCTGGAACAGGTCGTGGCGGACCGGCGCGTGGTGATCCGCATTCGGGTCTCCCGTCTCTATGGAACGGCCCTGGACATCCCCTCAGCACAGTCCTGAACCACGGTGTCAGACCCATGAGGGATGCTTGACGGTCCGACACCTCTGACCAGGAGACGCTGAAATGCACAATGACGAGCTCGCTGCGGCCCAGGCGTACGTCCGGTTACTGGAGGCGACTCGGGCCGCCCTCGCAGACCCGGACGAGGCGCCGCTGTATCTGTCGCTGCTGGCCTCCCCGATAGCCGAGACCGACGGTGCGCTGCGGCGTGCGGGGCTCTGCGGCAACGAGGCGAGATTCTTCGATCTCGTACGGTCCCTTCAGCCGAGCATGTCCGGCAGCGGTCACTGAACTGCACGACGGGCCGGCAGGCTGACAGGCCTGCGGGGGCAGTGGCGCGGAATGCTGATCGCATGTCGATGTAACCGCCCGTACGGTGCGTGTCATGGACGGAGGTCCGACGGTGGCCGGCAGCAGCAGGCCCCTCGCGCCGCCGCTTCGTGCGTCAGCCCATGGCCGAGGCATCGCGGGCGAGGCCGAGTTCGCGCTCGCCCAGCGGCTCGAAGTAGCCCGCCACGTCCGCCGGGTCGACCTGGGCGAGCCGGGCCGGGCTCCACTGCGGGCTGCGGTCCTTGTCGATGATCTGGGCGCGCACGCCCTCCACCAGATCGGGCCTGGTGAAAGCGGCGCAGGAGACGCGGAACTCCTGGTCGAGCACCGCCTCCAGGCTGCCGAGGTGCCGTGCGGCGCGTACCGAGGCGAGGGTCACCTTGAGTGCGCTGGGCGACTTGGCGAGTATCGTTTCGGCGGTCTCTTTCGCGGCGGGTTCGCCGCAGTTCTGGAGCCGGTCGACGATCTCCTCGACCGAGTCCGCCGCATAGCAGGCGTCGATCCAGTCCCGGTGCGCGGCCAGTTCTCCGGCGGGCGGGGTCGTGACGTATCGCCGCACCGTCTCCTCGACCTCCGAGGGTGTTGTGCTGCCGGCGAGATCCCGGGTGAGTTCCGCCAGGAGCTCGGACGGTACGACGTGGTCGGCGAGGCCGCACAGCAGCGCGTCGCCCGCGCCGACCGCGTCCCCGGTGAGCGCCAGGTGGGCGCCGAGCTCGCCGGGTGCGGAGGCGAGCAGGTGGGTTCCACCCACGTCGGGCACGAAGCCGATGCCGGTCTCGGGCATGGCGACGCGTGAGCGTTCCGTGACGATGCGGATGCTGCCGTGGGCCGATACCCCGACGCCGCCGCCCATCACGATGCCGTCCATGAGTGCGACGTACGGCTTGGGGAAGCGGGCGATGCGGGCGTTGAGGCGGTACTCGTCGCGCCAGAAGTCCACCGACGCACTGCCACCCGCTCGGGCGTCCTCGTAGATGGCGCGGATGTCGCCTCCGGCGCAGAGGCCGCGCTCCCCTGCCCCGCTGAGCAGCACCGCGGTGACCGAGTCGTCGTGTTCCGCCGCGGCGAGGGCTGCGTCGATACGAAGCACCATGGTGTGGGTCAGCGCGTTGATCATCCGGGGCCGGTTGAGCGTGATGTGGCGGATGCGGCCCTCGGTGTGCAGCAGGACGGGGTCTTCGTTGTTCATGGGTGCGCTCCGGTCTGCCCCTGTGCCGTACCGTCCGCCGATCACGGACGATCTTCCGCTGTTCATTGTGCGTGGTGGGGCGTGGGGTGAGGCAGCAGGGGTGCCGCGGTCCGGGATCAGGGGGCGGTGAGGGGCGTCGGAGGTGACGGCGGGGTGTCGTCCGCTGTGGCAGTCATCTGGAACCGGTTCGACAATTGAGGCATATGCGAGCGCCGCACACAGGCCGCACTGCCCGCCAGTCCCGCCGGACGACCTCCGGAGCAGGAATGACCGACAACGACCGGGGGCCAGACTCCGACGATTCGCCCCGCGTGCAGATCGACCGGCCCCACAGTGGCGAGACCGGGACGGCGGAGCGGCTTGCGCTGAATCGCACGGGCAGCTTCGAGTGGGACCTGGACGCGCGGACGCTGGACATCGACGTGGCCGGCCTGCTGGTCTTCGGGTTGGACCCGGACAACTTCACCCCTCGCCCGGGGGCCCTGCTCGAGCGGCTCGAACCGGTGGAGCGGACCCGACTCGAACTCGCAGCCGAGGAGGCCATCAACGGCAGCCGCAACTCGTACAGCATTCACTTTCAGGTTCCGCTCGACGACGGTACGCATCAGTGGACGCACATCCAGGCGCGGGTCCTGCGCAGCGACGACGGACAGGCGCACCGAATCATCGGGGTCGTACGGGATGCGACGGCGGAGGTCACCCATTCGGCCTTCGTGCTGGATCTGGAGAAACGCCGCCAGCGCCAGACGAGCATCGTTGAACGCACAACAAGTGCGATGTCGCGCGCGGTGACCGTGGACGATGTGACCGCCGCGCTCACCGGCCCGGGCAGACTGGCCAGGCTCGGCGCCGACGGGCTCGCACTCGCGCTGGTGGAGAACACCGTGCTCAATGTCATCGCGCTGAGCGGCGATGCTCCGGAGTCGGTCGCCGAGGTCGCGTTCGGGAGCCTCGACCCTCGCTTCCCGCTGGCCGACATCGTCCTCAGCGGCCGGCCACGGTTCGTGACGTCGGTCGCCGCACTCACCCGGCGCTACCCGGCGCTGGAGCCCTATGCGGACCAGTTGAAGTTCCGCGCAGCAGCGTATCTACCGCTGGTCGCGCAGGCGCGTACGCTGGGCGGGCTTGCGCTCTTCTACCACGAGCGCACAACCTTCAACGCGGACGAGCGCAATCTGTGTCTGGGGCTCGCGGCCATCGTCGCCCAGTCACTGCAACGCGCAACCCTCTTCGACGAGGAGCGCGAGTTCGCCACGGGGCTGCAGTCGGCGATGCTCCCACGGCGGATCCAGGAGATCAAGGGTGGCGAAATCGCCGTGCGCTACCACGCCGCCTGGAGCGGGCGGCAGGTCGGCGGCGACTGGTACGACGTGATCCCCCTGCCCAAGAACCGGTTCGGCATCGTGGTGGGTGACGTGGAGGGCCACGACACCCACGCCGCCGCCATCATGGGCCAGCTGCGGATCGCCCTACGTGCGTACGCCGCCGAGGGGCACCCGCCGGCCACGGTACTGGCCCGGGCCTCTCGGTTCCTCGCCGAACTGGACACGGATCGCTTCGCCACGTGTACGTATGCGCAGGTCGATCTCGCCTCGGGGACCGTACGCATGGTCCGCGCCGGGCACTTCGGTCCGCTGATCCGGCATACGGACGGCCGGGTCGGCCTTCCGCAGGTACGGGGCGGGCTGCCACTGGGGATCTCCACCGACTTCGAGGACGAGGAGTACCCGGAGACCCGTATCGACCTGGTGCCCGGCGAAACGCTCGTCCTGTACACCGATGGCCTCGTGGAGGAGCCGGGAGCCGATATCGATGCGGGTGTACGTGCGCTGGTCCACGAGGTGCGCGCCGGTCCCACGCGTGCGCAGGCACTGGCGGACCATCTGTCGGACCGGCTCTGGGAGCGTTGGGGCGCGGGGGACGATGTCGCGCTGCTGGTGCTGCGGCGCAGTCCGGATCCGGGTTCGCCGCGGGCGCCGCGGTTGCACCAGTACATCCACCAGGCGGACCCCGAGGGGCTCTCCGACGCCCGGGCGATTGTGCGCCAGGCCCTGGAGGACTGGAACATGGGCGAACTCGCCGACGATGCCGAACTGGTCACCGGTGAACTGTTGGTGAATGTGCTTCTGCATACCGAGGGCGGGGCGGTGCTCACGCTGGAGGTTCTGCCGAAACCCGTCCGGCGGGTGCGTTTGTCGGTGCAGGACCGTTCCAGCGTCTGGCCGAGGCGGCGGAATCCCGGCGAAACAGCGACATCGGGACGTGGTCTGTTGCTCCTCGATGCCATCGCCATGCGCTGGGGCATTGAGCCGCGCGGCGAAGGAAAGGCCGTCTGGTGCGAACTCGGACTCTCGGCAGCACCCGCCTCGTCCGCCCGGGCGCGGATGTCGACCCGGTCTGCAAAACCTTGGGTGCCTGCGAAGCCGCCCGACCGTGAGGAACCGACCGGCCCTCAGGAGTCTGCGGATCCTCCTGAAGGGCGGAGTTGAGGGGCGCGCCGCCACGCGCGGTGTGATGCGGCACGCCCCTCGCGCCGTGGTCCGTGGCGCGGTCCCGCGCCACGGACCAGCGGACTACTCAGCTACGTCAGTGCTGTGCGGTGCGACGCTTGCGCACGGACCACATGATGCCGCCACCGGCCAGCAGCACGGCAACAGCCGCACCACCGATGATGGGGGTGGCGGAAGACGAACCCGTCTCGGCCAGGTCGGGCGAGCTGGGGCTCGGTGAGGCCGCGGCGGGCGCGGTCTCCGGGGAGCTCTCGCTCGGCGTGGCGCTCGGGGTGGGCGCCGCCGTGGTGGGCTTCTCGGTCGGCTTCGACTCGGACTCCGTCGGCGTGGGCTTCGGCGTGTTGTCCTCACACACCGGTGCCACCTTGGTCTCGTCCTTCGAGAACCGGTCGCCGTCGCCGGCCTTGACAACCAGGTGGACCGTCAGTTCCTTGTCGTGCTGAGGCAGCTCGAGCTTCTTGTGGAACTCCTTGCCGAACGTCTCGGTGGGCAGGAGGTCCTTGCCGTCGACGGTGACCGTCACCTGGTTGGTGACGTCACTGTTGTAGGCGGCCAGGTCAAGGCTCACACCAGTACAGGTCACGGCCCAGGTGGGGGTGTGAGCTGCGGCCGGTCCGGCGCAGAGGACCGCGCCGGTCAGGCCGGCAACCGCAACGGCCGCGAATGTCCCCGCGGCACGCCACGATCTCCTGGGTATGGTCATGGATTCTTCCTCCACATGTTTCATCGCCCGAATGGCGGTGGGGCGCACAGTACTGCCCCCCTCAACCATCCGCGCAACCGACCCATGCGCCACGCGAGGTCACAACTGTCACCACATCACCGCGGGTTGGTACATGCCGGACACGCCCCTGGCGCTGCGACCCGTCGGGCGGTGGCGCGAAGTGGACGTATGACGCCGGACCGTGCCGACCGGCCAACCCGAGAGCAGCCCGAGGAGCGGCCCGGCCGGCAGCCCGACGAGACGGCCCCGCGCATCAGAACGCGCGATGCATGATGTGCAGTCCGACGAACCCGTGTTGCGGGTGGTTGAACCCCTCGGGCAGGGTTCCCAGGATCTCGAAACCGAGCGAACGGTAGAGCCGCACCGCGTAGTGGTTGGTCTCCACGACGGCGTTGAACTGCATCGCCCGGAACCCTGCCGCGCGAGCCCACTCCACCGTGTACACACACAGCGCCCGGCCCACTCCCTGCCCGGCGTGCTTGGGGTCGACCATGTAGCTGGCGCTGGCGATATGCCCGCCGTTGCCCATGTGGTTGTTGTTCATCTTCGCTGTACCGAGGACGGTCCCGTCGTCGTCGACCGCGACGACCGTACGGTTCGGCTGCTTCAGCAGCCACCAGTCGCGGGCGTCGTCCTCGCCCAGATCGAGCGGGTACGTGAACGTTTCCCCGGCAGCAACGATATCGTGGAAGAACGGCCAGATGGCGGGCCAGTCCTCGGTGGTGGCTTCCCTGATCAGCATGAGGACACAATGCCGGTGCGGGGTGCCCCTCGCGAACCGTTATTCATCACCCCCGGCCGCCGCTTGCTCCCCCTCCCGGGTCGAGAGTACGGATGACTCGGGCCGGAGTGCCGACTGCCAGCACTCCGGACGGCAGGTCCTTGGTCACGACGGATCCTGCGCCGACGACAGTGTTGGCCCCGATGGTCACGCCGGGACAGACGATCACCCCGCCTCCGAGCCATACGTTGTCCCCGATCGTCACGGGGTCCGCCTTCTCCCAGCCCGCTCGGCGGCGCTCGGTGTCCAACTCATGGCTGGGGGTGAGCAGCTGCACGTTCGGGCCGATCTGCACATCGGCACCGATCGTGATGGGCGCCGCGTCGAGAAAGACCGCTCCGAAGTTGATGAACGTACGCGGGCCGATGGTGATGCGGGAGCCGTAGTCGCAGTGGAACGGTGCCCGGATGTTGACTTGAGCGCCCACCGAGCCGAGCAGTTCCTCAAGGATCTTCCGCCGTTCGCCGGGTGTTGCCCGCGCCGCGGCGTTGTAGGCCTCGCAGAGCTCGATGCGCCGCTCGGTGTCCGCGCGTAGTTCGAGATCGTCCGCGATGTACCAGTCACCGGCCAGCATCCGTCTCTTGTTCTCCCCCATGGCTCTCCTCTCTCCCTACGTGTACGCGCGTTAGTCCTTGTTTGTCGTGCGCGCTGCGTGCGTCCGACGTCCGGTTCGGTCAACGGACTTTGCTCGCGACCCGTTCCCGACCGTCCTGCGCGCGGTCGCACGCCTTCGCAGACGGAGTCGAGCGAGCAGTCCGCCTGCGGAATCCAGCAGGGGATCAGGAGCGGGTACGGGTACGGGTACGGAAGCGGGGACGGGGTCGGGGACAGGTACGGGGACGGGGACAGGTCGACGGTCGTCTCCCGGGCGCGGAGCCTGTCGCGCGTCACGGGCGCTGTCCAGCTCCATGATCAGATTGATCCTCCGCCAGAGGATCTCGTCGGGATCGTCGGCCTGCATCAACTGTGCCATGGCCTCTCTGGCGGCGACGGATCCCGGCGGCCCGAAGACCGGCTCGGGCCGGACCTTGGCGAGATAGGCCCGCTCGTACGGATCGTCGACCACCTCCGCGAGCTGCACCGGATCCAGCGCACCGGCGAGCACTGCCGCGCACCTCCAGGGATCCTTCGTCCGGCTCAGCAGCCGCTCGATCCGTTGTGCGCGCCAATTGCGCGCCCGCCAGTCGGTGCCTGCGTCCAGCCTGGCCCGCATCCAGACCGGGCTGTTCCCGGCCAGCAGTTGAGGAGCCCGGGCCGCGAACTCGAGGACTTCCTGGGCAAGATAGAGCCAGACAACCGCTCGGTAGCGATTCAGGTAGAACGTGATCGGCGTCATGCATCCTGCCCGGGCCAGCCTGGTGAAGCGGACCGGACTGATACCGAGCAGACGTGCCCCTTCCGCCGTGCCCACCGTACGAACCCGGTCGCGCAACGCGTCCGGGAAGCCGTCCTCCGACCGGATCCGGTCGATCTCCTCGCGATCTGTCCTGGGCCTGCCGCCTACCTGCTCCGCGGTGGTGCGCACGATGCCCAGGTGCACCGCGAGCTCGAATTCACCGCGCCTCAGACCCAGTTCCTGCGCCGCTCGTCCCGCAGCCACCGTGGTGCCGGTGGTGCCGGCGGCAGTGGTCGCATCTGCGCACAGCGCTTCTGTGCGCGCTGCTTCCGTAACAGCCATGGCTGTCCTCCCCCGTGAGGTTCCGTGAGTTCCGTAACTCTCCGTGATCACGGTATCGTGAGGGAACGACTTTCGCCCGGCCTGTGGACAACTCTCACAGCCGGGCGAAAAGTGCAGGTCAGAGGGGCTCCACAGGGTCAGATCCGGTTGACTCCTCCATTGACGCCCTGGCGTGCGGTAACGCCGAGATGTTCTCCGACCTTGTTCACGAGCAGCGTCATCTCGTACGCGACCTGACCGACGTCGGCCTCCGCCGCGGTCAGCACACACAGACAGCTGCCGTCTCCGGCGGCAGTCACGAAGAGGAGCGCCTCGTCGAACTCCACCATCGTCTGCCTGGCCTTTCCTGCCCGGAAGTGCCGTCCCGAGCCACGGGCGAGACTGTGCAGCCCCGACGAGACCGCGGCGAGATGCTCCGCGTCCTCCCGCGCCAGCCCCGTGCTCGCTCCCGTCACCAGGCCGTCGTTCGAGAGCACCAAGGCGTGCCGTATGTGCTCGACGCGGCCGGTGAGATCGTCAAGGAGCCAGTCAAGTCCCCTGTCCAGCGCCATTTCCCCGCTCCTCCCCGCTCATGCGTTCCCCGTACGTGTCTCCGTGCCCACGTTCCGCGTAAGCCTTGCGCACAGCTCACGTACGGGCAAGCGCCCGTCTGCATCCGGACCATGGCGCGAGAAGGGTCAGCCCACCGAGTCGAGGAGCCGCGCCGTGTGCATCCGGCCGGCGTACTCGACCATGCGGATGAGGACTTCCTTGCCCGAGTCGCGGTCGCGCGCGTCGCACAGCACAACCGGTGTCCCCAGGTCGAGGTCGAGAGCGCGGGACACTTCGCGCTCGCCATAGGCGCGGGCTCCCGCGAAGCAGTTGACGGCCACGACGAAGGGGATCCTGCGATGCTCGAAGTAGTCCACCGCAGGGAAGCAGTCTTCGAGCCGCCGGGTGTCGGCGAGCACAACCGCGCCGAGGGCCCCCTGGGAGAGTTCGTCCCAGAGGAACCAGAACCGGTCCTGCCCCGGTGTGCCGAAGAGGTACAGCGAGAGGCCGGACCGGATGGTGATGCGCCCGAAGTCCATGGCGACGGTCGTGGTGGTCTTCTGATCCACCCCGTCGGTGTCGTCGACCGACTGTCCGGCCTCGCTGAGCAGCTCCTCCGTGCGCAGCGGCCGGATCTCGCTGACCGCGCCGACGAGAGTCGTCTTGCCGACCCCGAAACCTCCGGCGACCAATATCTTCAGCGCGAGAGCGTCGGTCTCCGCGGCCTGTTCAGCCGCTCCCTCGACCGTCTCCCGGCCCGTTCTGTCAGCGTCCTCGGACGGCATCCATCACTTCTCTCACCCGTGAGCCTCAAGATGGAAAAGCGCAGCTCAGAGCCATCTTGACGGGCTCGGTTCGGCATCGGTGGGCTGCGGTACGGGTGACAGCATGGCAAGCAGGGGCCCTACACCGAGCAACGTGATCGGATTTTGACCGGAGTGGCCGGACAGAGGCCGCTCAATGTCCGTTTGAGATCACTGTTTGAGCCGAATTGGAGCGTGGTTCCAGCCAGACCTGATCCCGGCGCGGTCGTGCGTTCGGGCCTCGGAGCCTTCGCGTCCGGCGCCTACACTGGTCGCTTCGGTGCACGGGGATACAGTCCGGGCGGACAGGAGAGCAAGAGTGTCGACACGTGCCGGCGGCGGCTTCGAGGATCCGCCCGCGGAGGTACTGGCGGAGGCGGCCGCGGCCTTCGGCCTGCTTGCGACGCCGGCGCGCCTGCACATCGTCTGGGCGCTGTCGCAGGGCGAGAGTGATGTGACCGGTCTGGCGGAACTGGTGGGCGGCACGCTGCCGTCGGTCAGCCAGCATCTGACGAAATTGAAACTGGCCGGTCTCGTGCGGTCGCGGCGCGAGGGCCGCCGGCAGGTGTATCTGGTGGACGATCCCGATGTGGTGACAGTCGTGCAGCTGATGGTCGGCCAGCTTGCCGCACGGGCCGGGCGCGCGCCTGCGCAGCGGGTACGCCTCCGTGACCTCGGCGCCTGAGAGCACCGCAGCCGCAGGATCTCCGGCCGGACCGGCCCCGATGGCTCTGCCTCTCCGGCGCAGGAGTGCTTCGTGCGCAGGGCTCCTGGCTCCTGGCTCCTGGCTCCTGGCTCCTGGCCGCAACGTTCGGTGTCCTGCTGCCGCCGCTCAATTATCCGTTGCTCGCCACGGTGGTCGCGCTGTACGCGTAGGGGCTGAGAGCGGCCCGTAGCCGCTGCCTGCAGAAATGGAGATGCGCATGAGCGTGCAGCACATCGATGTGTGCGTGCGTCGCGCGGCCTTCGGCGATGTGCCCGCGCTGGTGCGGATGCGAGCACTGATGCTGTCGGACATGGGAATGCAGACCGGTGACGTCGATGCGCCGTGGCGGGCGGCGTCGGCGCTGTGGTTCTCCGAGAGGCTGCGGCTGCCGGACGAGTTCGCCGCGTTCCTGATCGACGATCCCGAGCTCGGTGTCGTGGCGAGTGCGGTCGGTGCGTGCGATGGGCACGCGCCCAGCCCGACCAATCCCAGCGGGCTGCATGGGCACATCTCCAATGTCAGCACCGATCCCCGCCGTCGGCGCCGTGGGTATGCCCGGGCGTGTCTCGACGCGTTGCTCACCTGGTTCCGTGAGGAGACTCCGGTCACGGTCGTCGATCTCCATGCCACCGGGGACGGCTTGGCTCTGTACGAGTCGTTCGGCTTCGCGGCGCCTCGGCACCCTGCACTACAGCTCCGTACAGGGGCGTGACCGCCCGCTGTTCCGCGCCGACCGATGGGACCGGGCCCGGTCAGCCGTAGGAGAGGTCGGCGCACAGATCTTCGTCGGCCGACCGGACCCCGTCACCGACGGTGGTCGAAGCGGTCCCGGGCGTCGTGGACGCGGCGGGGGACGGATTCTGAGCGTATGAGCTGCCGAGGATCACTTGGATGCCCGGGGTGTCCGAGGCCGTGGTCCGCGCCCCCGCGAAGAGTCGCGCGGTGGTCTCTGCCTCGCTCTGGCGACCTGGCCCGTACTCGATGACGGTCGAGATGTGGTCCTGGGTGCTCGCTGTCGCCGTGCCGGTGACGGTGAAGCCGTGGGCGCGCAGGAGTTCGGCGGCTCGGGCCGCGAGTCCGGTGACCGTGGTGCCGTTGTAGACGGCCAGGCTGATGCCCGTGCCGGAGATCGCGGCCGGGGCGGCGGGCGACGATGACGCATCACCCGAACCATTGCCGCCATGGCCGCCCTCGCCCTTGCCGCTGGCATCCTGGCCGTCGATCGTACGGTCGGCCTTGAGCGCCGCCCACAGCGCGTCGGCGTCCGGCTCGACGATCGCGACGCGCGCGCCCTCGTAACGCCACGGGACGGTGACGAACTTGGTGTTGCGCAGATCGATGTTCTTCATCGACATGGCGAACGACAGCAGCCGGTCGGCCGAGCCGAGGCCGGGGTCGACGGTCATCGAGTCGGTCGCCGCGGTGGCGAGCGGCAACAGGGTGGTGGGGTTCAGGCCCCGGGACTTGACCTTCTTGATGAGGGAGCCGATGAATGCCTGCTGGCGTTTGATCCGTCCGATGTCGGAGCCGTCGCCGATGCCGTGCCGGATCCGGACGTAGTCGAGCGCGCGCTGCCCGGAGACGGTCTGGGGGCCCTTGGCGAAGACCAGGGCGCCGCGCGTGGGCCGGTTCGGGCTGAGGTCGCGCTCGTAGATGTCCTGCGGCAGACAGACCGGGACTCCGCCGACCGCCGACGTCAGGGCGGCGAAGCCGGAGAAGTCCACCACGATGGTGTGGTCGACGCGCAGGCCGGTGAGCTGCTCCACTGTGTTCTGGGTGCAGGCCGGGTTTCCCTCGGCGGTGTCCCCCACCGAGAACGCTCCGTTGAACATGACGTGGTACTGCGGTGCGGTCCAGTCGCCGGAGGGCGTCTTGCACGCCGGGATGTCGACGAGGGCGTCACGGGGAATGGACACGGCGACCGCGTGCCGGTGGTCGGCATACACATGGAGCAGGAACGCGGTGTCGGAGCGGCCCACGGTGCCCTTGCCACCGCCCAGCTTCCTGTTGGCACCGGAGCGTGAATCCGATCCGATGACGAGGACGTTCTGTCCGTTCGACGAGGCGGGTGGCCGGTCACCGGAGATCCCGTCCGCGCTGAAGGTGTCGATCTGGCCGGTCAGCTTGAGGTAGCCCCAGCCGACTCCCGCGACGAGCAGGACGAGGAACGACAACCCCATCATCGCGGTGCGCCCCAGCCGGCAGCCCCGTTGTGAGCCTGCCGCCACCTTGTGACTGCCCGTCATTGGTCACCTCGCCCCGTCCGGCCTGCCGCCTTCCGTGGAGGAAGACGTACGACCCCGCCCCACAGTTGTACAGTTGCGCAATCTAGCAAGTATCGCCGTGCAAGTGGATCAACGGACCCCTCGCAGCTGCCCGCATCCGCCGGTTCCGGAACACAGGTGCTGCGCAACGGCCTTGAGCCCTGGCACTTCTTGATTGTCGCGGTTGTACTCATCGCGCTGTCCGGATCGGAGAAACTGCCGGACATCGCCCGTACCCCGGGCACGTCCATGCGGATCCTGAAAAGCGTGGGGCGATGCTCATGACGGAGGACGAGCCACGGTGAGCCGGGCGGCGCGGTACCGCGCCCGGGCTGACCGTGGTGACGGACGGTCCGGGCTGGGACGTGTGGACGACGGGTGAGGGCGAGGGCGTCCGGGGAGCTGTTCCGGCACGGCGCCGCGAGGAAGTTCCGCGCGGTGGGCCGACGGTACGCGTCGGGCCCCGCTGGTATCCCGTCCGACTCCGGCGTCGATGTCTGCTTCCTGGGGCGGCCTCCTGGAGCGGTGGTTCACAGCGCCCGCAGCCCGTTGATCACCTCGCGAAGGATTCGCTCGTCGGGCAGTTGTGCGGGCGGTACCGGGCGGCTGACTCGCACATAGCCGGCTTCGAGCAGATCCCCGAGGAGTACGCGGACGACACCGACGGGGAGGTCGGCGTCGGCGGCGAGCTCCGCGACGGACTGGGTCTCGGATCGGCACAGGGTGAGCAGGGCGCGGTGTTCGGGGCCCAGCAGGCGCTCCTCGGAGCTGTCCGGTGCGTTGTCGGCGACGGCGACGAGTGCGATCAGGTCGAAGTGCACCCCGTTGGGGCCCGGTTCGGTCCGTCCGCCCGTCATGGCGTACGGGCGGACCAGGGGCCCTGCTTCGGCGTCGTACCACTGGCTGCCCGGCAGTTCGAGCGGGTCCGGGAAGCGCTGGGAGCTTCCCGGACCCTCGCTGGTCAAGTCCACTGCTGTCTCCGCACTCTCAGCCGGCCGGGGACGGGGGTGCGGTGAGCCGCGGCGGGGTACCCAGATGCTCGCCGACCCGTTTGACGAGGCGGGCCATCTCATAGGCGACCAGGCCGATATCGGCGAAGGCCGTACTCAGTACGGCGAGGCAGGAGCCGTCCCCCGCGGCCGCGACGAACAGGAAGCCCTCGTCCATCTCGACCATCGTCTGGCGTACGTCTCCGGCCTGGAAGTGCCGTCCGGCGCCCTTCGCGAGGCTGTGGAAACCGGAGGCCACCGCCGCCAGATGCTCGGCGTCCTCGCGGCTGAGCGCGCTGGAGGCGCCCACGGCCAGACCGTCGTTGGAGAGCACGACGGCGTGCCGGACTTCGCCGACCCGGGCCACCAGATCGTCCAGCAGCCAGTCGAGTTCGCCCGAGCTCCGGTGCACCTCTGTCCTCTCGTTCGCAATCATGCGTAGTCTCCTTCGCTGCCGGGGCGGTGGCGGGGTTCGGTGGTGGTCCGGAGGTGTGCGGGCGTGCCGGGGGCGGAGCCGCCGCCGCGTACCCAGCCGTTGCGGTAGGCGGTCATCCGGTCCCTGGCCTGCTCCGGGGTGCGCTCCACCGGGCTGTCCGTGCCGCTTCCGTCGTCGCGTCGGGCCGGTTCGGGACGGGGCTCCTCGCGCAGTTGCGGAACGAGGCTGGCCTGCCGTACACGGCGGGGCAGTGTGCCGTCGTCGTCCGGGTTGCTGCTCTCGCTCCGGGGCGTCGGCCTGACCTCGGTCCTGGCCTCTGTCCCGTCCGCGTCGGTTCTGCGGGCACGCGGGCGCAGCGAGGTGACGCCGGCCGGGGTACCTGTCCGGGATTCGAGGGCGTGCACCGGCGCCGGGGCGGGGAACGCCGTGGCCTGGGGGCGCACCGCACGCGGGCCCGGTCCGGATCCGAGCGGCACACGGTCACCGTCGCCGTCGCCGTCGCGTCGGCGCTCGACCGTTGTCTTCTCCGGTGCGGCCGCATCCTTGCCCGCCGGAAGTGCACTCTGCAGCAGAGCGGTCGGCAACAGGACCACCGCGGTCGTTCCGCCGTACGGTGAGGTGCGCAGCTTGACCTTGATGTGGTGCCGGACCGAGAGCCTGCTGACCACGAAGAGGCCGAGTCGGTCGCTGTCGAAGAGATCGAGGGCCTCCGCCTGCTCGATGCGCCGGTTGGCCTCGCCGAGGAGCTCGTTGCCCATGCCGAGTCCGCGGTCCTCGATCTCCAGGGCGTAGCCGTTGCCGACGGGCTCGCCGCTGATCCGCACCTTGGTGTGTGGCGGTGAGAACTGCGCGGCGTTCTCGACGAGTTCGGCGAGGAGGTGGGTGAGGTCGGCGACCGCCGCACCCTTGACCGCGGCGTCGGGCAGTTGCCGTACCTCCACCCGGGCATAGTCCTCGATCTCGGAGACGGCCGCGCGTACGACATTGGTCAGCGGTACGGGCATCCGCCACGCACGCCCGGGGGCCGCGCCGGACAGGATGATCAGGCTCTCCGCGTGCCGCCGCATCCGGGTGGTGAGGTGGTCGAGGCGGAACAGGTTGCTCAGTTCGTCGGGGTCGTCGGCGCGGCGCTCCATGCTGTCGAGGAGGTTGAGCTGGCGGTGGACCAGCACCTGGCTGCGGCGGGCGAGGTTGACGAAGACTCCGGAGATGCCGTCGGCCAGTTCGGCTCGTTCGACGGCGGCGGTGAGGGCGGCCCGGTGCACGGTGCCGAGGGCCTCGCCGACCTGTCCGATCTCGTCGTGAGGGGCCAGGCCGGGCGGGGCCTCGGCCTGGATGTCGAGCTCCTCGCCGGCCCGGAGTCGTTGCATGGCGCGGGGCAGTTTGCGGCGGGCGATCTCCAGTGCGCTGTTGCGGAGACTGACGAGTTCGACGACGAGCGCGCGGCCGATGCGTACGGAGATGACCAGCGAGGCGGCAACGGCGACGCAGCCGAAAAGGACGGCCGCGCCGGACGGGCTGAACAGGCCACGGGTCAGCGGGTCGGTACGCTTCGCCGCCCCTTCTGCGGCGTGGGTGCCGATGGTGCGCAGTTCGCTCCGTACACTCGCGGCGGCTGTTTCCCAGTCGGCGGTGTTCACCGCCCGTGCGGCTTCCTGCCCGGGTGATGCCGCCAGCACCTGATCCTCGGCCGCCTCGATCCGGCGGTATGCGGACCGGTCCGTGAACTTCTGCCAGGTGACGCGTTCGGTGGCCGGCAGGTCGGCGCCCGCGCTCTCGATGAGATTCCTGCGGGTCTCCACCGCTCCGGTGAACTGCACCAGTTGATGGCGGTCGAGGCTCTTGGTGAGGCCGGCCGTGGCGAGCAGGGCGTCCTCCCGGGCCAGCATCTCGTCGGCGCGGGCCAGTTCGAGCAGGACCCGTGCGTCGGATCCGAGAGCGTCGTCCTGGATGCCGGTCAGCGCGCCGGAGACGGCGAAGCCCGCGGTGACGGCCCGGGTGTACCGGTCGAACACCGCGTTCTCGTCGCTCTCCTGCTTCCCGTCCCGGTCCCGGTCGCCCGCTGTGCGCAGTTCGTGGGTGCGTTCGAGGAACCGGTCGAGCCGGTCGGCGACGCCCGCCTGAAGGTTGCCCGTGTCGGCGATGGTGTGCTGTTTGTCGAGTCGCAGGGCAGCGAGCGCGCTATCCGTGCGGCCGGCCTGCTGTTCCAGGGCGGCGGCGCGGGCGCTGCTGGGGGCGACGGTCTGGAGCAGGGCACCTCTTCGTTCGGCCTGGAGTGCGGCGACAGCGGCCGATATCGGGGCCCGGACCTCTTCGTCGACCAGCTGCAACTGCCGTAGCCGCGCCACGTCCTGGGCCGTGTTGACGGTGGCGAAACCCCAGAGGGCGAGCAGCGAGACCACGGGCACCATCAGTAGCGAGACGATCTTCGCGCGTACGGTCCTCGGGCGCAGTGTCCAGCGTCCGCGTGGCCCGGATGTGTCCTGCGTCAGCAGCAGCCGCACCTCGTGATCGGCGCTCTCGTCGGCCGGCGGCCCCGCGTGCGCGCGTCGTCCGCGCGCCGCGGGCGGGGGCGAGGACTCGGGCGGGGGCGAGGACTCGGGCGAGGGCGAGGACTCGGGCGAGGGCTGGGGCGAGAGCTGGGCGCTGGGCCGTGCGGCGGCCGTCGCGCCGGGGTCCGGGGTCGTGCGGGGTGGGCGCATGGCCTCCTCGTTCCGGGTGTGGAGCTGGGCAGGAGTGATATGGACGCCGGCGGGCCGCGGCGTCAGGGCGTGGCGGCGGGCGACGGGTCGTGGCCGCGCGGGTCACGCCGTGTCCGGGGATCGCGTCCGCGTGGGGTGAGTCGCCCCGGGGCCACGGCGTCCGCTTCGGCGGGTTCCGCAGTGCGCTCGGCGGAGACGTACGCAGCACGCTCCCGGGCCGTCGGCGAGAGGGCGACGAACGCCGACGTCAGGAAGAGGTACGAGCCCAGTCCGACGGCCAGAGGGAAAATGAACTGCATCGTCGTCGCCCCGGGGAGTTCCGTACCGGAGGGGGTGACGCTGACGCCGACGGCCATCATGCCCGTGTAGTGCATGCAGCTGACCGCCGCGCCCATGACGAGCGATGCGAGGGCGACGGCACGCGACGACTTGATGTTCAGCGCCGCCCACAGGGCCGCCGTCGCGGCGACGACGGCGATGACGACGGAGAGTGCGACCCGCAGCGGGTCGTAGTGGATCGTGCCGTGCAGCCGCAGTGCCACCATGCCGAGGTAGTGCATGCTGGCGACGCCGAGTCCGGTGCCGAACCCTCCGACGAGCAGTGCCCTGGTGCGGTCGCGGCTGTAGCCGACGGCGAAAATACCGCAGCCGACCACCACCATGGCGCCGAGCAGGCTGAGCAGGGTCAGCGGCACGTTGTAACGGATGTCGGTGCCGGTCACGCCGAAGCCGAGCATCGCGACGAAGTGCATCGTCCAGATGCCGGTGCCGAGGGCGGATGCGGCTGCTATCAGCCAGTTGCGGCGCGAACGGCCGCTCGTATCGAGTGCGCGCACGGTGCAGCTCAGTCCGAGCGCCGCGCCGATCACTGCCATCGCGTACGACAGCGCAGGTGTCAGCCAGCCGAAGGTGGCGTGGTCCAGGTGTCCCATGAATCGGGGACGCTAGTCGCGATGGGGGCGCACGCCTGGGGCGCATTTCGAAAGCTGCCGGAATATGACAGAGAAATGTCCCCGAACGATCGCACAGTGCTCGAACGTGCACGCCGATTCCCGTGGTTTCGTTCCATTTCGCTCCGGCGGTCGCTGCGCAATCATGTGCGTATGGCCGATGACCACACGCATGTCCAGGACTTCTTCACCGCCCGCGCCGCGGACTGGGACACCCGCTTCCCCGACGACGGTCCTGCCTATGCGGTCGCCGTCGAAGCACTCGGGCTGCGCCCCGGCGACGCCGCGCTGGACGCGGGATGCGGTACCGGACGGGCGCTGCCCGCGCTGCGCGACGCCGTCGGGCCGCGGGGCACGGTTCTGGGCGCGGATCTCACCCCGGCGATGCTCCGGGCGGCGGTACGGGCCGGACGCGACCGGAGCGGTCGGCTGCTGCTCGCCGATGTGGCCCGGCTGCCGCTGCGGACCGCCTCCCTCGACGCGGTGTTCGGTGCCGGGCTCATCTCGCACCTGTCACACCCCGGACCGGACCTGGCCGAGCTGGCGCGCGTCGTTCGGCCCGGCGGGCAGCTGGCGCTGTTCCACCCGATCGGCCGCGCCGCGCTCGCGGCGCGCCACGGCCGCCGGATCACGGACGACGATCTGCGGGCAGAGCCCAACCTCCGGCCGCTGCTGGCTCGTTCGGGCTGGCGGTTGGACTCGTACATCGATGAGGATGCCCGATTCCTCGCACGCGCCGTACGGGCGGACTGACCGGCGGGCGGGCCGAGCGGGCGCGGCCGCTGGGTCTACTCGACCGGTGCGCCCGGCCGCCGGTTGTGCGGGACCGGGCAGCCTCCGGTGCCGGGGGTCGGGAACGTACCGAGCGCGGCGACCTCGTAGCCGTCCGGGTAGCCCTTGATCTCCGGGTTCTGCCGCGCGTAGTGCGCGGTGGAGCGGGGCGGCAGCAGCCGCACGGCGCGCGCCCGCAGCCGCAGCGCGCCGCGGGTGAGACCACGGGCGACGGGGCCGGGACGTTCGTAGCGGAAGACCTGCAGCAGCGCATCGTCGAGGAGCGCCAGGCTCGCCTTGCGTACGACGGGTGCGAGCGGGCTCGGATACCAGGAGCCCATCAGCGCCAGCGTGGCGTCGGAAACCTTGCGCGCTCCCTCGTCCCACCCGAAGTGCTCGTCCTCGTACGCGTCGAGAGTGCGCTCGAACTCCTCGAACGTCTGAGGCACGCCCCTGATGCCCATGTGGGCGCCCAGGGTGCGGTAGTAGACGGCGAACGCCTGCAGTTCATGGTCGGAGAGCCGGCGCCAGCCGTACCTGTCGATCCAGCGCTTCGGGACGACGACGAACGTACACAGCACATAGCGCATGTCGTCGTTGCTGATGTCGTAGCTGCGGTGCATCTGATTGATCCGGCGGATCGCCGTACGCCCCGAATCGCTGTCGAAACCGTGCTCCACGACGGCGTCGAGGAGGAGCGCGGTGTCGTCGTACCGCATCTGCGAGCGGTCCGTCAACTCTGCTGTCTCGGCAAGAAGTCGGCCGATGCTGGGGACGGCGTATGTTCGGTAGAGGGCCAGTTCGAGGGCCCGAGTGATATCCCAGGGGAACTCGTAGGTGGCCGTGAGCCGGTAGATCTCCAGGAAGTTCCGTTCCGGATCGAGACGCTGGATCTCCTTCAGCCGGTCGTATCGCTTCACCGCGCGGTCCCCGTTCCTCGGTCTGAGGTCCAACTCTACGTCGAGGGGGAAGACCGTAAGTACGTACGAACACAGCTTGCGTGCACGGCTTCCCAGGGAAGGCGGTCCCCATGATCGACATGTTCGGCAGTCTGCGGAAGGTGGTCTCCTCCGGCCGCAAGGCCGGGCGGCCCGTGGCACCGCACGAGGAACACCGGCCCAAGCAGCACAATCTGTTCGAGGCGGCCGCCGGCTATGTGTCGGCGTGTGCGGAGGACGACCAGGACCGGATGGACGAGGCGAGCGGCTGGGTGTCGCCCGAGGCACTCTCCTTCGGAGTCAATGAGCTGGCCTGCCGGGCCGTAGTCGCACTGGCGCGCGAGCGCGGTCAGTCGCCGCAGGTCGTGGCCCGTAGGCTGCTCGGCCTGCCCGCCGACTGAACCGCACCGTCCGCTCGACCACGCACGATGGGTCTTCCCTTGTCAGGGCCTCGACGACCGGGTTACCCACTGGTTATGGTGCGCCGACGGAATACCATGAGGGACGAGGAGAGTGCTGTGGCCGGGACGGACGACGCGGTCGCCGAGGACGACGCACTGTATGTGCTGACCGCGGTGCTGCTCACACCCGCGCAGTTCCCGAGCGTGCTCGGTGACGACTACCCGGCGGCCTGTGCAGCACTCGGCCTCGAACCGTACGCCGAGGGCTACGGACTCGTCCTCGGCCAGGACGGCGACGGTGCCCGGTGGACCGTCGTCGTCGACGACGTGTCGCTGGTCGCCGTCGCCATCGCCTCGTGGGACTGCGGCATGGAGTACGACCTCTCCCCCGATGACCGCTCGGTGGTCTGCGCGCTCCCCGGCTGGCCCCTCGCACTGGCGGTCGCGGCACCGGGGGTGCCCGCACCCCATGACCCGCAGCCGGACCCGGAGGCCGAGGGCACCGATCTGCCGCCGCTCACCCCGCCCGACACCGAGACGTGGGGGCCGGCGCAGCGGCGGCTGGGCGCGGACGAGATCGCGTTGCAGTGGGCGGCGTGGCGCGACCAGATCGACGACGAGACGACGTTCACCGGGTCGAACGGCACGGATGTTGCCGATGACGCGGATGGCGGGGACGCCGGGGATGGGGCCGACGGCTCGCACGACCCGAGCGGTCCGGACCGTGCGGACAGCGCCCAGGAGTCGGATGCCGGAGATGACACCGGTGCCGACGCGGGTACGGACTCGGCCGCCTATGCGGCAGGGGAGAACTCGCCCCACTCCACCGCGCTCTCCGGAAGCCATCCCGGTGTGCGACGCGTTCTCGCGGAAGCCCATGCTTACGTCGACAACCCGCCGCCGCCCGGACGGATCCGGTCCTCCTTCGCCCCCGGCGGCGCGCGGACCCTGCGCGCCGACGGACCCGGCTGGTCCCTGGTCGCGAGGACCGACGACATCGCGTTCGTCCTGCTGGACGAGGAACCCGGCGAGGTCCTGCCGGTGGGACGCGGGGCGGCTCTGCCCGGTCTGCTGAAGGCACTCGACGCGCTCGCGGTGCGGCCGGCCTGAGCCGCGGGGCTCAGGCCTCGGCCGGGCGGTGACCGAGGGCCCGCAGGGCACGAGCGGTGCGCCGGTGCGGCTCGCTCGCTACACGCGGTCCAGCGGCCGGTGCGGCTCGGCGGGCAGCTCGACCTTGACCGGGTCGCCCGGCCGGACCGTGCCGCCGGACGTGACGATGCCCATGATCCCGGCCTTCCGCACGATGTTGCCCGCCGCGTCCCGGCCCACGACCTGCTTCAGCAGGCCGTCCTGGAAGTTGTCGATCTGCAGGCACGGGTTGCGTAGGCCGGTGACCTCGACGACGGCTTCGTCGCCGAGGAACAGCAGCGTGCCGACGGGGAGGCCGAGGAGATCGATGCCGCGCGTGGTGACGTTCTCCCCCAGATCCCCGGGAGCTACCTCGAAGCCCGCCTCACGCAGCTCCTCGAACAGCTCCTCGTGGATCAGATGGACCTGGCGCAGATTCGGCTGGGTGGGGTCCTGCGCAACGCGGGAGCGGTGCTTGACCGTGACCCCCGCATGCACGTCCCCCTCGACACCGAGCCCGGCCAGCAGGGTCACGCTGTCCCTGTTCGGCTTGGTGAAGGTGTAGGTGCCGTTGCTGCTCACCACGGTGACTGTGCCGCTCATGTACGGAGACCCTCCATCTCTTCGGCCTGTCGTCTCAGCGACCGATTTCCTTGCGGGTGATCCTGCGGAGCCTGCGCCGCTGGGAGGGATCCAGCATCAGATAGGCCACCGCAGGCACTCCGATCAGCACCACCAGCGACAGCCAGAATCCGATGAACGGCATCAGGATGACAGCCGCGACGACTCCCCCGATGGCGATCTTTGCGCTGTTCGACATCGTCCACGCCTCCTTTGCGGCACGAGCCGCTTCTGCTGTGAGAACGCCTGTGCAGGCCTGTCGGTTCCAGCTTGCACCAGCGCTTGTCTCGATGGGGTGCCCGAGTCGACTGACCTGAGCGGGTTGCTCAGCGAGTCGTCTCAGCAGGTTGCCTCAGCGGTTCGCCGACTTCGTGCATGTGCTGCAGCGCCTGCCGGTAGGACTCGACCGGCCCGGTCTCCGCGTACGGCATGCCCAGCGACTGGCAGTGGGCCCGCACCAACGGCTGCGCCCGGCGAAGGTGGGGGCGGGGCATGCTCGGGAACAGGTGGTGTTCGATCTGGTAGTTGAGCCCGCCGAGGAACCAGTCGGTGAGGAGGGCGCCGCGTACGTTGCGCGAGGTGAGGACCTGTCGCTGGAGATGCCCCCAGCGGTTGCCCTCGGGGTCGGGCATCTCCATGCCCTTGTGGTTCGGTGCGAAGGCCATGCCCAGGTGGAGTCCGAACAGCGCGTGGTGCACGAGCGCAAAGACGACGGCCTTGCCGGGGGACAACACGGTGAGCAGCAGCGTCGCGTAGAGCCCGAGGTGGGCGACGAGGAGCACTGCCGACAGGACACGCTCGCGGGCGGGCTGCTGCCGCAGGTACTGGAAGCCGGAGATCTTGAGGGCGATGCCTTCGAGGAGCAGCATCGGGAAGAACAGCCGGGCCTGGTTACGGGTGAGCCAGCGGGCGAAGCCTTCGCGCTGGGCCGCCTGCTTCTGCGACCAGACGAGGGCGCCGACGCCGACGTCGGGGTCTTTGTCGATGTGGTTGGGGTTGGCGTGGTGGCGCACGTGTTTGTCGTTCCACCAGGCCTCGTTCATACCGAGGAGGAGGTTGGCGTGGACGAGTCCGATGGCCCGGCTCGCCCGGCGGTCGCCGGTTATCTGGGCGTGTCCGGCGTCGTGGCCGACGAACGCGGTACGGGACCAAAAAATCGCCAACGGCAGTGCGAGCAGCAAGGCCCACCAGGTGTTACCGAGGAACACCAGGCCGGTGAGCACGCCGCCCAGGGCGAGAAGATCGGCCGTGATGACGGCCGCGTACCACCCGGTGCGCCGCTCCAGGAGTCCTTGCGCCCTTACGGCCCGCAGGAGCGGCGCGAAGTCGCTGCCTCCGCCCCTGTCAGCTGCCGCGCGTCCGCCGAGGGCCGTACTTCCGTCGCTGCTGTCCGTGCTTCCGGCACGGTCGCGGGGGCGGTCCGCGACGGTGACTGCGGCCTGGGGCATGTCGTCTCCGGTCTCTGAGTGGCATGGGAAGCTGCTCTGACCTGTTGAAACGTATGGGCAGGGGTCATGCGGCAACCATGGCGCCACCACCCGGAGTTTCGGGGGGTAGCCCCCTCCCCGGAGAGGGGTGCTGGCTGCACCGGGCTGCCCGCAGGCGTCGCCGAAGTGAGCTGGATCACGGCGATTCCCCTCCCGGAGGGCGTCACCGGTGGAGTACCCTCGGCGGCCTTGGCCCCCACTAGTCAAATTTGAGGAATCCACATCGCTGTGCACAGGCCCCCTGCGGCCACCCTCGACGAGATCTCCGCACTCGCCCGCTGCTCCGTCGTCTTCCTTCCCGCGGATCCCTCCCGTACCGGCCGGGTCGCCTTCTGGTTTCCGGACGGCAGCAGCCCGCCCGATGCGCCGGGGACTGTCGGGGAACTGACCGTCGTGGGAGCCGATGCGCGCCCCTACGGTGTTCCGGCGCTGCTGCTGCCAGTACGGGCCGCACTGCCCGTACTGACCCGCGCACGGGCCTCGGCGCAGGCCTCGTCCTCGGCCGCGTTCTGGGGCGCGGCCGCCCTCCTCGCCCTGCAACTCGCCGCCCGTGGACTGCTGCTGCCGGGGCTGAGCGGCTCCGACCACGACGCCTGGCGGTCCGGTCCGCTGACTGCCGCCGACCTCGACCGGATCCGTGACCTCGCTGCTTCCATGCCGCCCACCGCCCATGCCGTGCCGCTCGACGAGGCTGTGGAACCCGTGCTGCTGCCGGAGCCGGAGCGACTGCTGCGCGGGTTCCTCGACGCGGTGGCCGACGGGCTGCCGCGCACGCCCGCCGCGGTGTTCGCCACCGGAAGCCCGGCCTTCGCTGCCGACGCGCCGCAGCGTCTGCCCGAGCGCCGGGCCTGGGCCGCCGATGTCGCGGCCGGGCACGACGCGGGTGTCCGGCTCTCGCTGCGCGTCGAAGTCACCGGTCTGACCCCTGCTCACGAGGACGCCGAGCACGGTGCCGGGCCGTCCTTCCGAGCGGTCCTGCAGATCCACAGCGTCAGCGATCCGACGCTGGTCGCCGATGCCGCCGACGTCTGGGCGGACACGGCGCCCACCGCTGCGGGGTTCGGTCCGCGGGCACGGATGGACGCCCTCCTCGCCCTGCGTCGCGCCGCCCGGGCCTGGCCGCCGCTGACTCCGCTGCTGTCGGCCGCCGTACCGGACTCCGTCGAGCCGGCCGACGAGGAGATTGCCGAACTGCTCGGTTCCGCCGCACGGGCGCTCGCCGCGACCGGGGTCCAGGTGCACTGGCCCAAGGAGCTCGCCCGCACGCTCACCGCACGCGCGGTGATCGGCCCGCCGGACGACGGGGAAGGCGGGCACCCCGGCGACAGCGACCGTGAGTCCGGGAACAGACAGTCCGCGTCCGACGCCCCGTCGTTCCTGTCGGCCGACGCGCTGCTGGCGTTCAACTGGTGGTTCGCGCTCGGCGACCAGAAGCTCAGCCGCGCCGAACTGGACCGGCTGGCCGAGGCCGGCAGGCCGCTCGTCCGGTTGCGCAACCAGTGGGTGCTGATCGACCCCGACGAGGCACATCGTGCCCGCGAGACGCAGGACCGCAAGGTCACGCCGATCGATGCCCTCGGGGCCGTACTGACCGGTTCCACCGAGGTCGACGGCCGCCGGGTCGACGTGCAGGCGACGGGCTGGCTGGAGCAACTGCGGGCTCGGGTCGCCGATCCGGAGTCCGGTGCGCAGCAGACGGCCGGTCAGCCCGCCGCACTGGCCGCGACGCTGCGCGACTATCAGCTGCGCGGTCTGAACTGGCTGCACACCATGACCTCGCTCGGCCTCGGCGGCTGTCTCGCCGACGACATGGGCCTCGGCAAGACCATCACCCTCATCGCGCTGCATCTGCACCGTCAGAGCATCGAGGAGGCCGCCGGACCGACCCTGGTGGTCTGTCCGACCTCGCTGATGGGCAACTGGCAGAGGGAGATCGAGAGGTTCGCCCCCGGCACACCGGTACGTCGCTTCCACGGCGCGTCCCGGAGCCTGGAGGGCCTGCTGGACGGCGAGTTCGTCCTCACCACGTACGGCACGATGCGGCTCGACGCGGCGAAGCTCGCCGGGGCCGCCTGGTCCATGGTGGTCGCCGACGAGGCGCAGCACGTGAAGAACCCGTACTCGGCGACCGCGAAGCAGCTGCGGACGATCGGCGCGCGGGCGCGGGTGGCGCTCACCGGCACTCCCGTGGAGAACAACCTCTCCGAGCTGTGGGCGATCCTCGACTGGACGACGCCCGGACTGCTGGGCGGGCTCGGCACGTTCCGCACCCGGTACGCGCGGGCGGTGGAGGGCGGCAACGACCCGGCGGCGGCCGAACGCCTCGCCTCCCTGGTGCGCCCGTTCCTGCTGCGGCGGCGCAAGTCCGATCCGGGCATCGCTCCGGAGCTGCCGCCGAAGACGGAGACGGACCGGGCGGTCTCGCTGACGGCGGAGCAGACCGGTCTGTACGAGGCGGTGGTACGGGAGACCCTGGCCGAGATCTCCGGCGCCGACGGGTTCGCCCGGCGCGGCCTGGTGATGAAGCTGCTGACGGCGCTGAAGCAGATCTGCAACCACCCGGCGCAGTACCTCAAGGAGGAACATCCGCAGATCGCGGACCGTTCGGGAAAACTCGAGCTCCTCGACGAACTGCTCGACACCATCCTCGCGGAGGACGCGAGCGTGCTCGTGTTCACCCAGTACGTACAGATGGCGCGGCTGCTCGAACAGCATCTGGCGGCGCGCGGGGTACGCACCCAGTTTCTGCACGGCGGCACTCCGGTCGCCGAGCGCGAGGCCATGGTGGACCGGTTCCAGGCGGGCGAGACGCCGGTCTTCCTGCTGTCGCTGAAGGCGGCCGGTACGGGGCTCAACCTCACCCGGGCGGGCCACGTGGTGCACTTCGACCGCTGGTGGAACCCGGCGGTGGAGGCCCAGGCCACCGACCGTGCGTACCGCATCGGGCAGACCCAGCCGGTGCAGGTGCACCGACTGATCGCCGAGGGGACGATCGAGGACCGGATCGCCGACATGCTGGCCCGCAAGCAGGGCCTCGCGGATGCGGTGCTGGGTTCCGGTGAGACGGCACTGACCGAGCTGACGGATGCGGAACTGGCCGATCTGGTACAGCTGCGAGGGGGCGCGCGATGAGCGACACGAATGAGACCGACGGATACGCGAACGACGGGCACGAGGGCGACGAGTACGACGGCGACGGATACGCGGACAACCGTTACGAGGGGGACGGATTCGCCCCCGCCGGCGGCGGAGCCGACGTGTCTGTGCCGGGGCAGGAACGTACCTTCGCCGCTCTGCCACCCGCGCGGGGCCGCGGCTTCGCCGAGTCCTGGTGGGGCCGGGCCTGGCTGAAGGCCCTCGAAGACACGGCGCTCGACGGCGAGCAGGTCAAGAAGGGCCGCCGGTTCGCCCGCGAGGGAAGGGTCGGCGCGGTCTCTGTACGGCCGGGGCGGATCACCGCAGTCGTCCAGGACCGGGACGCGACCCCGTACCGCAGTGATGTCCTGCTCCAGCAGCTGAGCGAGGAGGAGTGGGACCGCTTCCTGGGCATGGCCGTCGACCGGGCCGGGCACATCGCCGCGCTCCTCGACCGGGAGATGCCGCCGCATCTGGTGGAGGACGCGGCGGCGGCCGGGGTGGATCTGCTGCCCGGGATCGGTGATCTGGAGCCGGAGTGCACCTGCGAGGCGTGGGACCACTGTCCGCACTCCGCCGCCCTCTGCTACCAAGTGGCGCGGCTGCTGGACCAGGACCCGTTCGTCCTGCTGCTGATGCGGGGGCGCGGTGAGCGGCGGGTGCTCGACGATCTCCAGGCGCGGATCACGGCCCGGGCCGCGCAGCGGCAGCCGTCGGCGAAGCCCTCCGAGGCGGAGGACCGGCGTGCGCGCGGTGTACGGGCCGACGAGGCGTTCGCCGCTCAGGACATCCTGCCCCCGCTGCCCGCTCCGCCGTCGCTGCCCGCCGAGCCCGGCCCCCCGCCGTCGCTGGACACGGATAGCGGCCCGGAGCCCGGCCTCGACCCGGCCGCCCTGGAAGTGCTGGCGGCCGACAGTGCCGTGCGTGCTTACCGGATGCTGGCGGAAGCCCTGGCGCCCGACCATGAACAGCAGCCGGTGCAGGCCGATTTGACGCCGGAGCAGGATGCCGTACGGCTGGGCGCCGATGCCCGTCCCGAACCCTGGATCATGACACGGCTGGCCACCGGATCGGGGCGGCAGCGGGCCGAGCTCGATGCGGCGGTGCGCGCCTGGGGTTACGGCGGGACTGCCGCGCTCACCGTGCTCGACGAGGAGTGGGCACCGGATCCGGAGTCCCTCGCCCGGGCCCGCAGCCGGCTCGCCGAGGCATGGGAGGACGGCGAGCGTCCGCAGCTGCGGGCGGTGCGCAACCGGTGGACCGTAGGGGGCGGCGACGTACAGCTGCGGTACGGGCGGGACGGGCGCTGGTGGCCGTACCGCAAGGAGCGCGGGCGCTGGATTCCGGCGGGCCCGTCGGACGACGACCCGGCGGCGGCGCTGGCGGGAGCGCTCGGCAAGGGGTAGCGACCGTCGGCGGGCCCCGTCCCACCGGGCGCCGCCGCATCCGACTGCCCCAACTCCCGTGCGCCGCAACGATTTTCGGCCGCATGCCGTCTTCCGCCATCCGCGTCGCGGCCGTACGGTGGGGCGCGCGAGACGCTCGGCCGTACATCGGACAACGCATTCCGGTCAACGGACAAGAGGGAGTCACGGAGTGTCGGGGGAATCGGAAACCACACTGCTGCGCGATGCCGTCGGGCTGCGCGAAGTTCTCTTCCAGAGCATCACGGCGATGGCGCCCGCCGCCGCCATCGCCGCATCGATCCCGTCCGGGGCCGCGTTCGCCGGGGGCAGTCTGCCCCTGTCCGTGCTCGTGGCGCTGGTGGCCTGTCTGTTCACCGCGTCGTGCGTCGCGGAGCTGGCCCGCCACCTGCCGGCGGCCGGTTCGGTCGCCACATACTCCGCACAGGGCCTGCATCCGACCGTCGGCTTCCTCGTGGGCTGGGGCTATGTCTTCGTCGAGGCGCTGGTGCCCGCGCTGCTGCTGCTCCAGCTCGGGTTCACGACGGCGGGCACCTTGCACCAGGAGTGGTCGTCGTACCCGGCGGACCTGTGGTGGCCGTGGTCGCTGCTGGGTGGGGTCGTCATCGCGCTCGCCGGCTACTTCGGGGTTCGGGCATCCGCCCGCTTCGGCACCGTACTCGGCATCTTCGAGGTGCTGGTCTTCGTCGTCTTCGCGGTGCTGCTGATCGGCCAGGCCGGCTCGGACAACACCCTGTCGGTGTTCGGTACGTCGCACACCGCGGACGGCTTCGACGGCATCAGCGGGATCTTCGCGGGCTCCGTCTACACCGTGCTGGCGTTCGCGGGCTTCGAGGCGGCGGCGCCGCTCGCCGAGGAGACGAAGAACCCGCGGCGCACGATGCGCCGGGCGGTGCTCGGCGCCGCGCTGTCGATCGGCCTGGTGTACGTCCTCACCACGTACGCCATGTCCGTCTACTTCGGGCCGGACAAATTCGCCGGATTCGGCGCTTCGGGGGCGGCGTCGTGGGAAGGCGTGGCCCGTGCCTCGTTCGGGTTGTTCTGGGTGCTGCTCTTCCTCGCCGTCGTCAACTCCACCGTCGCCAACGCCAACGCGTGCGCGAATGTGTCGACGCGTACGGCCTTCGCGCTGGGGCGCATCGGCGTGTTCCCGCAGGCGTTCGCCCGGCTCCATCCGCGGCGGCGCTCCCCCGTCACCGGGGTGACCGCGCAGTTCGTGATCGCGGTCGGAGCGACGCTCGGGCTCGGCTTCGGCTATGACCCGGTGACCGCGTTCGTGCTGCTGGCCACCGTCATCGTGACCGTGATCATCGGTGTGTACATCGTCGTCAACCTGGCCTGCGCCGGGTACTTCCTGCGCCGGCGCCGCGACGCGTTCAACCCCGTCCTCCATCTTCTCTTCCCGGTGCTGGGCATCGCGGCGTTCGTACCGGCGCTGCTGACAGCCGCAGGGATCCCGGTGTTCGACTTCGTCTCGGAGCTCAGCGCCCCCGTCTCGTACGCCGGTCCGGTCGTCGGTATCTGGATGCTCATCGGCATCGTTGTGCTGGTGGTGCTGGTGCGCAGACATCCGGAGCGGGTGGCCCAGACCGGACGGATCCATCTGGACGAGGCCCCGGAGGCCGTCGTCGACATCGAAACAGGAGCAGCACAGCGATGAGCGACCCACAGATCCTGACGGTTCGTCCCAAGGAGGGCGAGTACGCGTGGACCTTCGGCGGTGCGGCGCCGGTGGCCCGGATCGAGCCCGGTACCTTCCTCAATGTGTACACGGAGGACTGCTTCGCGGGCCGGGTGCGCTCGGAGAAGGACCTGGTCTCCGCCGTCTGCGAGTTCCCGTTCCTCAACCCGCAGACCGGTCCGTTCCATGTGGTGGGGGCGGAGCCGGGCGACACCGTCGCGGTGCACTTCGTATCGATCGAACCGGCCAGGGACTGGGCGGCGTCCACGACCGTGCCGCTGTTCGGCGCCCTCACCTCCACCCATACGACAGCTTCGCTGCAGGCCCCGCTGCCCGAGGTGGTGTGGATGTGGCAGCTCGACCGGGCCCGTCGCACCTGTCTCTTCAGCGCCCGGGACAGCGACATCCAGGTGGAGCTGCCGATGGATCCTATGCACGGCACGGTCGGGGTGGCTCCGGCCAATCTGGAGGTGCGGTCCGCCCTGGTGCCGGACGCGCACGGCGGAAACATGGACACGCCCGAGATGCGGGCCGGGGTCACCTGCTACCTGGGGGTCAATGTCGAGGGTGCGCTGTTGAGTCTGGGCGACGGCCATGCCCGGCAGGGTGAGGGCGAGACATGCGGGGTCGCGGTGGAGTGCGCGATGAACACGGTGGTGCTGGTCGAGCTGCTGAAGGGGGTCGCAACGCCGTGGCCGCGGATCGAGTCGGACACCCATCTGATCTCCACCGGCTCCGCCCGTCCCCTCGAAGACGCCTTCCGTATCTCGCAGTTGGACCTGGTGCAGTGGCTGGCACGTGACTACGGGCTCTCCGAGCTCGACGCGTACCAGCTGATCAGCCAGGCCGGTGAGGCTCCGTTGGCCAATGTCTGCGACACCAACTACACCTGTGTGGCGAAGATCCGCAAGGAGTGGCTGCCCGCAGGCGATCCTCATCGTGGGCTGCACCGTCATCTGCGGGAGACCGCCACACTGCTGCCCACCCTCTGAACCCGCAACAGCCTGGCCCCGGTCTCCCTTCCTCCCCCACAGGAGCGTTCATGCACCGCAGAAGGATCCTCCAGGGCGCTGTGGCGGCGGCTGCCGCCGCCATGGTCCCGGCCTCCACCCGCGCCATGGCCTCGTCCGCGGCGGGATCCACCGACTATCCGCTCGCACACTGGACGCCCGCCTCCACCTCCAACTACACGGTCTCGACGCGTCCTTCGGCGTATCCGGTGCAGTACGTGATCCTCCATGTCACGCAGGAGACGTTCTCGGACACCATCGGAATCTTCCAGAGTCCGGCGAAACAGGTCTCCGCCCACTATGTGGTGCGGTCGGCGGACGGATACGTCGCGCAGTGCGTCCGGGAGCAGAACATCGGCTGGCACGCTGGTAATTGGGACTACAACACCCGCAGTGTCGGCATTGAGCACGAGGGCTGGGTGGACCAGCCGACGTACTTCACCAACACGCTGTACGAGCAGTCTGCGCTGCTGACCGCGTCGGTCTGCGACCGCTACAGCATCCCCAAGGACCGCGCGCACATCCTCGGCCACGCCCAGGTACCCGGCACCGATCACACCGATCCCGGCCCCCACTGGGACTGGGTGCGCTACATCCGCCTCGTCAACCTCTTCAGCACCGGCTGACCCGCAGCCCCGTACGACTGCTCTCCGCACCGAGGTTGTCGCAGAGCCCGACTGCGACGACGATGGGGGTGCACGACCCCTGGACGGGAGGGTGAGTTGACGGACCCCTGGATAGCCCTGACCGCGGATACGGACCTCGTCGAACGGCTCGGCGAACTGCGCCACGCACACGAGGTGTTCACCACTGCGGGACGGCTGGAGCTGCCGGTACGATCCGTGGTCGGCGAGTCGTGGCGACGCTCCGCCCGGGCGCGGGTCAGCCCGGACGGTGCGGCCCAGGTCGAGCTGGGCGCGGACGAGCTCGGACCTTACCGGGAGGGACATCCGCTGGCCCGCGCCATGCCGGTGATCCGTGAACTGATGAGTGCGTACGCCACGGACGGCGAGCATCTCCTCGCGGTGTGCGATGCGCACGGCAGGCTGCTCTGGGTCGAAGGACACGAGACGACACGACGACGCGCGGGGCGGATGAACTTCGTGGAAGGCGCTCGCTGGTCCGAGTCCGTGGCCGGGACGAACGCACCGGGGACAGCGATCGCCGTGGACCGGCCGGTACAGGTGTTTGCCGCCGAGCACTTCCTGCGGCCGGTGCAACAGTGGACCTGCGCCGCGGCGCCGCTGCACGATCCGCGCACAGGGCGGGTGCTGGGCGCCGTCGACATCACCGGCGGGAACCGGCTCGCGCACCCGCACAGTCTGGCGTTCGTCCAGGCGGTGGCGCGCGCGGCCGAGTCCCAGCTCGCACTGCTCGCGCCCTCGCCCGCCAGGGAGTCCGTACAGCTCAGTGCACTCGGCCGGGACGAGGCACTGCTCGTCGCGGGCGGCCGCAAGCTCCGGCTCAGCAGGCGGCACAGCGAGATACTGGTGACGCTGGCCCGCCACCCGGAGGGCCTGAGCGGCGACGAACTACTCATCGAGCTGTACGAGGACGAATCGGTGACTCCGGTGACACTGCGGGCCGAACTCTCCCGGCTGCGAAGGCTCCTCGGCCCCACACTGCTGCTCTCCCGTCCGTACCGGTTCGCCGCCCCGGTCGACGCCGACTTCGACACCGTGGCGCGCAGGCTGGCATCCGGCGCGGTGGCAGCCGCGCTCAGCGCGTACGCGGGACCGCTGCTGCCCGGTTCACAGGCACCCTCCGTCGCCCGGCTGAGGCGCCGACTCGACGATCAGCTGCGGCAATCACTGATCGCACGCGGTGACCCGGGACTGCTGGCAGACTGGGCGTACAGCCCGTGGGGCGAGAACGACCTCCCGGTGTGGCAGGCACTGGCCGCGGCAGCGCCGCCCGGGCAGCGGCCGGCGCTGCTGGCAAGGGCGCGCGAGCTCGACGCCGAACAGCGCTGAGCGCCGTCCGGCGGATCGGAGCCGGGGACCGCGACGCCCAGCACGACTGCGCCGCGCGCAACGGGCTTGCAACGTTGCGCTGCCTAGCCTCGCGCCGAGGGCCGTCCAACGGCGGGCGGCACCGGATCCGGGAGGCCACAGAGATGACCCGTTACGCTGCGCCGGGCACCGAGGGCGCCATCGTCTCGTACGAGTCCCGCTACGACCACTGGATCGGCGGCACGTACGTCCCGCCGGCCGGCGGCCAGTACTTCGAGAACCCGAGCCCCGTCAACGGCCGCCCGTTCACCGAAATCGCCCGCGGCACGGCCGAGGACATCGAACGCGCCCTGGACGCGGCACACGCAGCCGCACCGGCCTGGGGAGCCACGGCCGCCGGCGAGCGCGCCTCGGTCCTCAACCGGATCGCCGACCGGATGGAGGCGCATCTGGAGGAACTCGCAGTCGCCGAGAGCTGGGACAACGGCAAGCCGGTGCGGGAGACCCTGGCCGCCGACATCCCGCTCGCCATCGACCACTTCCGGTACTTCGCGGGTGCGCTGCGGGCCCAGGAGGGTTCGCTCAGCGAGATCGACGACGACACCGTGGCGTACCACTTCCACGAGCCGCTCGGCGTGGTCGCTCAGATCATTCCGTGGAACTTCCCGATCCTGATGGCGACCTGGAAGCTGGCCCCGGCGCTCGCCGCGGGCAACGCGGTGGTCCTCAAGCCGGCCGAGCAGACCCCGGCCTCCATCCATGTGTGGCTGAGCCTGGTCGCCGATCTGCTGCCGCCGGGTGTCGTCAACATCGTCAACGGGTTCGGCGCGGAGGCCGGCAAGCCGCTCGCCTCCAGCCCGCGGGTCGCGAAGATCGCCTTCACCGGCGAGACCACGACCGGGCGGCTGATCATGCAGTACGCCTCCGAGAACATCAAGCCGGTGACGCTGGAGCTGGGTGGCAAGTCGCCGAACATCTTCTTCGACGACGTCTGGTCGGAGAACGACGACTTCCGCGACAAGGCCCTCGAAGGGTTCACGATGTTCGCCCTCAACCAGGGCGAGGTGTGCACCTGTCCGTCGCGTGCGCTGATCCAGCGCGGCCACTACAGCGAGTTCCTGGAGGCAGGCATCGCCCGCACTGAGAAGATCGTGCCGGGCCACCCGCTGGACACGGACACCATGATCGGTGCGCAGGCCTCCAACGACCAGCTGCAGAAGATCCTTTCCTATCTGGACATCGGCCAGCAGGAGGGTGCAAAGGTCCTGTCGGGCGGTCAGAAGATCGAGTACGACGGCGAGCTGGCAGGCGGCTACTACGTCCAGCCGACCATCTTCGAGGGCGATAACCGGATGCGGGTCTTCCAGGAGGAGATCTTCGGCCCGGTCGTCGCGGTGACGTCCTTCTCGGACTTCGACGACGCGATCAGCACGGCGAACGACACGCTGTACGGCCTCGGGGCAGGCGTCTGGACCCGTGACATCAACACCGCGTACCGGGCGGGCCGCGCGATCCAGGCAGGCCGGGTCTGGACGAACTGCTACCACGCCTACCCCGCGCATGCGGCCTTCGGCGGCTACAAGCAGTCCGGGATCGGCAGGGAGAACCACAAGATGATGCTGGAGCACTACCAGCAGACGAAGAATCTTCTGGTGTCGTACTCGCCGAAGAAGCTGGGCTTCTTCTAGACGCACGAGAAAAGGCGCCTGACCTGGGCTTTCACCCGTCAGGCGCCTTTCACTCAGCCCGCTCTCGACCGAGCCCGGCTTGCGTGCTAACTCCCATTTCCTCCCACTGCTGTACCCCTCCCGACCAGTGCTTCCGGACCAGTCACGGACCAAACCCCCGGTTCAGCCCTCGGGTGCGTCACCTTGGCTGACGCGCTGCCACTCGTTCATGGATTGCTCGATGAGGCGGTTCGCCTACTCTCGAAAGCCGTCGAGGAACTTGGCGTAGTGGCGAAAGAGAACCTCGATGCTCTGACCGGCGCGGCGGGCGCATTCGGCCGGGTCCACTCCGGAGTAGAGCCAGAACGAGATCCCGGCGTGCCGGAGATCGTAAGGTCGCTTGGCCAGGCGAGAAGTCCGCTCGGTACGATTCAGGGCGTGCTCCCGGGCCCGCGCCCACGTGATGCCGTAGGCGGCAGCGTCCAACGTAGTTGCCAGCCTGGTTCCGGAAGAGTCGACCGTCGGGTGCCACATCGAACCGTTTCACATGGGCACGCAGCATGCGTACGAATTGCGGCGGGATGGGAATGGGTCGCGTCGCGCTTGCCGCGCGACGCTTGAGCGAGCGCACCTCGTGCACCTCACCGTCGTCGGTCCACTCCTTGCCAGACGTGACAACCCCGCCCGAGAGGTTGAGCATCCCCCATCCAGTCTTCGGCAAGTGACATTGATCGATCCGAAGATGGATGACCTCAGCCGGCCGCACAGCCGCGAAGTACATGCAGCCGAAGAACGCCCCAAGATGAGGACCCCGCCCCCGCTGGCGAGCAACGGACTCGAGCAGGCGAAGCACCTGGGCCGCGACGTCCTGCCTGAAGTGAAGAAGGAGCTCGACCGGCTGCTCGCCCTGGCCCCGGCCGTCCGGCCCACGACCACGCCGACCCATCCCCAGCAGGCCCGCCCCCAGGGCAACGGCGCGGCGCCCAACCCCGCCCCGCCACATTCCTCTCCCCCGCCGGCCGACGTGAGCGCGGCGGCGCCGCCGCTCGTCATCGACGGATCCAACCTCGCTTGGAACGGCCGCCCTCCACGCACGGCGGGCGGCAGGCCGAGCTTCGCTGCGTTGGAGGCGGCTGTGCGGTCGCTGCGGTTCAAGCATGCTGACCGCGACATCCACGTGGTGGTCGACCCCACCCTTCGCCACGACGTGTCCCCCGAGGAGCGGCCTCGCGTGGAGGCGGCCATCGCCGAGGGCACCGTCGTACAGCCTCCGGCCGGGACCGAGGGCCGGGGTGACGCCCTGGTGATCAGCATCGCCGAGGAGGTCGGCGGGGTCATCGTCTCGAACGACAACTTCGCACCGTTTCAGCGGGCGAGTCCGTGGCTGCGGGATTCGGGACGGGTCATGGGGGCCACCCACTCACAAGGGGTGTGGGTCTTCAACCGACGCGTACCGAACCCGGCGGCGCCCGCCCAGCGGAGATGACGCGCTCGGACGGACACGGAACGGACGAGGACCGAGACTCCTTCTGCGTAGAAGCCCGGTCGGGATGGTTCCCGGCGGGGCTTCCCCGTTCGCCCGTTCTCGCACAGCTGTCACGAACTGGGCGGACACTTCCGGACCACGAGGCTTTGACGTGCAACTTTGCGCCCGCGTTGGAGTGGCTGGACGCCCATGGCGACAGACTCGCCTGCCTCCAACATGATCGGGGCGTAGGTGTGCCGCAGCACGTGGAAACCTGTCAACGGCCATCAGGATGCCCAGGTGGGCGGCCGGGGGTTCTCCCGGTTCGTGGCCACCAGAATTCCAGGCTGATGGCCAGTGGTGTTCCTGG
>NZ_JBEXID010000053.1:0-48745 GCF_040608395.1 Streptomyces sp. NPDC005181 | reverse complement strand
GCACGACGGTCGCCCCGAGGGTGCGGGCGAGGTCCGCCGATCCGTCGGTGGAGCCGTTGTCGACGACGCGTGCGTCGGGCCCCTCCGGCGTTCTGGAACAGCAGGACGACGCGCTACCCGAGCGCGGACTTCACCACATCGGCCAGCCGTCCGGCCACCGACCGCGCCTGCTCGATGTCGGCTGCCTCGACCATGACCCGCACCAGCGGCTCGGTGCCCGACTGGCGCAGCAGTACGCGGCCGGTGTCACCCAGCTCGCGCTCCGCCTCGTCGACCGCGGCCGCCAGCTCCGCCGACGTCTCGACGCGGGACTTGTCGACGTCCGGGACGTTGATCAGGATCTGCGGGAGCCGCTGCATGACCCCGGCGAGCTCGGCGAGCGTACGCCCGGTGGCGACGACCCGGGCCGCCAGCAGCAGGCCGGTCAGCGTGCCGTCACCGGTCGTGGCGTGGTCGAGAACGATGACATGGCCGGACTGCTCGCCGCCCAGCGCGAAGCCCTCGGCCTTCATCGACTCCAGTACGTAACGGTCGCCCACGGCGGTCTGGACGAGGTGGATGCCCTCCCGCTCCATGGCGATCTTGAAGCCGAGGTTGGACATGACCGTGCCGACCACGGTGTCCTTGCGCAGCTGTCCGGCCTCGCGCATGGCGAGGGCGAGCACGGCCAGGATCTGGTCGCCGTCGACCTCCTCGCCCGCGGCGTCCACGGCGAGGCAGCGGTCGGCGTCGCCGTCGTGCGCGATACCGAAGTCGGCGCCGTGCTCGACGACGGCAGCCTTCAGCAGGTCCAGATGGGTGGAGCCGCAGCCGTCGTTGATGTTCAGACCGTTCGGGGCGGCACCGATCGTGATCACCTCGGCGCCCGCCCGTGCGAAGGCCTCGGGCGAGACCCTGGCGGCCGCGCCGTGCGCCTCGTCGAGGACGACCTTCAGCCCGTCGAGCCGGTTCGGCAGGACCGCGACGAGGTGCGCCACGTACCGGTCGAAGCCCTCGGCGTACTCCGTGACACGGCCCACACCGGCGCCGGTCGGACGCTCCCACGGCGCACCGGTGCGGTGCTGCTCGTACAGCGTCTCGATCCGGTCCTCGAGCTCGTCGGAGAGCTTGTGACCACCACGGGCGATGAACTTGACCCCGTTGTCCGGCATGGCGTTGTGGCTAGCGGAGAGCATCACGCCGAGGTCGGCGCCCAGCGCGCCGGTGAGGTACGCCACCGCGGGGGTGGGCAGCACACCGACGCGCAGGACGTCCACGCCGGCGCTCGCCAGACCGGCCACCACAGCGGCCTCCAGGAACTCTCCGGACGCGCGGGGGTCACGGCCCACCACGGCTGTCGGCCGCCGCCCTCCGCCGGTGATGCCCGCCTCAGCAAGCACATGCGCCGCAGCGACCGACAGACCGAGCGCGAGCTCGGCCGTCAGATCCGCATTGGCGACACCGCGCACACCGTCCGTGCCGAAGAGTCGTCCCACTGGTGTCCTCCGAAGATGCTCCGAAACCGAACCGCAAAAAAACAAAACAAGCCACGACAAGTCAAAACGACTCAGGGCAAGACGCAAGGCGAGACGCATGACAGCGCGAGGAGTGATGCCGGCCAGGGCGGACCTATGAACGTCTCATGCCGTTATACGCCAGAGGGCGTCCATAGACGAACGCCCCGGAGGCACGAGAAGTGCCGCCGGGGCGAACGTGTAAAGCAGGTGAGCAGGCGGATTAGCGCTTGCTGTACTGCGGGGCCTTACGGGCCTTCTTGAGACCGGCCTTCTTGCGCTCGACCGCACGGTCGTCGCGGGAGAGGAATCCGGCCTTCTTCAGCGGGGCGCGGTTGTTGTCCACGTCCGCCTCGTTCAGCGCACGGGCGACACCGAGGCGCAGGGCACCGGCCTGACCCGAGACGCCGCCACCCGAGATGCGGGCGATGACGTCGTAGCGGTTGTCGAGCTCGAGCACCTTGAAGGGCTCGTTGACTTCCTGCTGGTGCACCTTGTTGGGGAAGTAGTCCTCAAGGGTGCGACCGTTGATCTTCCACTTGCCGGTGCCCGGAACGATCCGGACGCGGGCAATGGCGTTCTTCCGACGGCCAAGGCCGGCGGCGGGCTGCGGGTCGCCGAAGCGGGACGCCAGCGACTCGCTGGTGTACTCGCCCTCGACGGGAACCTCGGACTCGAAGGTGGTCACCTCGGCGAAGACCTCTTCGCCCTCGGTGCCCTCGATGGGGTTCTCAACAGTGGTCTCGGCCACGATTCTCCTCAGATCTTTCTTTATGTCTTAGGGGGAGGCCGGAACTACTGCGCGACCTGAGTGATCTCGAACGGGACCGGCTGCTGAGCAGCGTGCGGGTGCTGGTCGCCCGCGTAGACCTTGAGCTTCGAGAGCATCTGACGGCCCAGGGTGTTCTTGGGGATCATGCCCTTGATGGCCTTCTCGACGGCCTTCTCCGGGTTCTTGGAGAGCAGCTCGTCGTAGCGCACGGAGCGCAGACCACCCGGGAACCCGGAGTGGCGGTACGCCATCTTCTGGGTCTTCTTGTTGCCGGAGAGGTGAACCTTCTCGGCGTTGATGATGATGACGAAGTCGCCCATGTCCATGTGGGGGGCGTAAATCGCCTTGTGCTTGCCTCGGAGGAGGTTCGCAGCCGTGGTGGCCAGACGACCCAGGACGATGTCCTGCGCGTCGATGATGTGCCACTGGCGCGTCACATCGCCGGGCTTGGGGCTGTACGTACGCACGGTCGTAGCCTTCGCTTCTTCAGTGAGTGAGTCCTGACAAGGCCACCCGGACGATCGAACCAGCCGTGGCGGCGCTACGGGGACGCAACCCGAGTGCCTGCCGCTGGTCATCGGCCCGGTGAACCGGCGTAAGGGCCCCTCGCGTGAGAACGACCAAGCCAATACGCATAACAAACCAGAAGAATACCGTTGTCCCCCCGCACGGGTCAAAACGCGCCGCAGCCCGCCCCCAAAACCCAGCCCCTGCGGCGTTCGAGGAGCGGGGCCCGGGGGCGGATCCCCCGCAACACACCCGCACCCGTGCGCAGCCCCTTACCGCACCCGCTCCACCCGCCGCTCGTCCCACACCGGCTCCCTGGTCTCCCGCACCACCCCGTCGGACCCGAACACCAGATAGCGGTCGAACGACTTCGCGAACCACCGGTCGTGCGTGACGGCCATCACGGTCCCGTCGTACGCCTCGAGGCCGTCCTGCAGCGCCTCCGCCGACTCCAGGTCCAGGTTGTCCGTCGGCTCGTCCAGCAGCAGCGCAGTGGTCCCCGCCAGCTCCAGCAGCAGGATCTGGAACCGTGCCTGCTGCCCGCCCGACAGCTTCTCGAAGGGCTGGTCCCCCTGCCGCTCCAGCTCGTACCGACGCAGTACGGACATGGCCCCGCCCCGGTCCTTCGCGTGCTCGGTCCACAGGATCTCGACGAGCGTGTTCCCCATCAGCTCCGGATGGGCGTGCGTCTGCGCGAAGTGCCCGGGCACGACCCGCGCGCCGAGCTTCCACTCGCCCGTGTGCGCCACCGGCTCCCCGGCCAGCAGCCGCAGGAAGTGCGACTTGCCCGACCCGTTCGAGCCGAGGACGGCGACCCGCTCCCCGTAGAAGATCTCCAGGTCGAACGGTTTCATCAGCCCGGTCAGCTCGAGCCCCTTGCAGGTCACGGCCCGTACCCCGGTCCGGCCACCGCGCAGCCGCATCTTGATGTCCTGCTCGCGCGGCGGCTCCGGCGGCGGCCCCGCGTCCTCGAACTTCTTGAAGCGGGTCTGCATGGCCCGGTAGCGCGACGCCATGTCGGGACTGATCGCCGCCTGCTGCCGCAGCCGGTGGACCAGCGCCTTGAGCCGGGCGTGCTCCTCCTCCCAGCGGCGCAGCAGTTCCTCGAACCGCGCGAACCGGTCCTTGCGGGCCTGGTGGTACGTATCGAAGCCGGCGCCGTGCACCCACACATCGCTGCCCGCCGGGCTGGGCTCCACGCTGACGATCTTCTCGGCCGCCCGCGACAGCAGCTCCCGGTCGTGGGAGACGAAGAGCACCGTCTTCCGCGTCTCCTTGAGCTTCGACTCCAGCCACCGCTTGCCGGGGACGTCGAGATAGTTGTCCGGTTCGTCGAGCAGCAGCACCTCGTCCGGGCCGCGCAGCAGCGCCTCCAGCACGAGCCGCTTCTGCTCACCCCCGCTGAGCGTCCGCACCTCACGCCACTGCGCCTTCTCGTACGGAACGCCGAGCGCGGCCATGGTGCACATGTCCCAGACGGTCTCGGCCTCGTACCCGCGGGCCTCCGCCCAGTCGCTGAGAGCCTGCGCGTACGTCATCTGCGCGGCTTCGTCGTCGACGGTGAGAATCAGCTCCTCGGCCCTGTCGACGGCCTGCGCGGACTCGCGGATGCGCGGCTGGGCGACGGAGACCAGCAAGTCCCTGACCGTACGGTCGTCCCGGAACGATCCCACGAACTGCGGCATCACCCCGAGCCCGCCGCTCACCGACACCGTGCCGCCGTGCGGCTGGAGCTCCCCGGACAGGAGTCGCAGCAGCGTCGTCTTTCCGGCGCCGTTCGCCCCGACGAGGGCGACGACGGCCCCGTCCGCGACCCGGAACGAAGCATCGCCGAGCAGCACCCGCCCGTCCGGTAGGTAGTACTCCAGATGGCCCGCTTCAAGATGTCCCATGCACAGCATTGTCACGGCCCGCGAAGCCCTGGCCCAACCGGTTTACGTTCCGTCTAGGATTCGCCGCATGAGCTTTGGGCAAGGGGGGCCCTCCTGGGGGCCCGGGGGCAGTCAGACTCCGGACTGGGCGGCGCTGGCCGAGGCATCCGCCGCGCGGAGCCGTCGTAAGAAGTGGCTGCTGATCGGCGGCGGCGCGCTCGCCACCGCCGCGGTGGCGGCAATCGTCGCCGCAGCCGTCATCTCGACCAACAGCAACGGTGGCTCCACCGGCTCCGACAGGAACGCGAGCCGGCTGCCGGGGCCCGCCGATCTGCCGACCGGCTCGGCCGAGCCCGAGCCGTCCTTCTCCATGGTGGCGCCCCCGCCCCCGCCGGACCCGAAGGACTACGTCTCCGACGTGAAGAAGGACAAGGCGCCGCTCACCATCGACTCCTTCTACCCGGGCAAGAAGCTGACGATGGGCGACCGCGTGTACGCCAAGGGCGCCACGCACCGCACCACGAACTGCGCGGCGACCACGCAGGGCGCGCTCGGCTCGATCCTCGTGAACAACGGCTGCGACCAGGTCATCCGCGCCACGTACAGCAGGGCAGGGGTCGCCGTGACCGTCGGTGTCGCGGTCTTCGAGACGGAGGCACAGGCGAAGAAGTCGGCACAACAGGCCTCCGGCGGCCTGGCGTCGCTGAGCGGCGCGGGTGTGCAGACGTTCTGCCGCGGCGGTTCGATCTGCCGCCGTACGACCAACTGGTACGGCCGCTACGCCTACTTCACCATCGGCGGCTTCACGAACGGCAAGAACGTCACCAAGGCCGACAAGAACGTCTTCACCGTCGGCGACGACCTACGCAACTTCACGTTCCGTCAGATACGCCACCGAGGCGAGGTCCAGGCCTCCGCCGCGGCCACCGCACCGAACGGCTGAATCCTCGCTGCCCGCGGGGACCGCGGGGTCAGGCCGACACCCCGCGGCTCCTCAGCAGGGCCGTGTACGCCCCTTCCGCTGCTCTGCCGACAACCGTGCCGGGCGGAGTGAGTGCGAGGAAGGTGTCCGTGGTCCCGTGACGCAGGACGGACCCCTGGCGCATCACAGTGACGTGGTCCGCCTCCTCGGCGAGATCCGCGACGTCGTGCGTCGACAGCAGGAAGACTCTCGCCCCGTGCAGGCGTACGGCACATTGCGACCGCCGCAATCCGTGCTGCCGCCCGCGGCCGACCCCGCCCCCGGGGCTCAGCAGCACTCGCGCCCCGGCAGCGACCGCACATTGCGGGACTCCTTGTTGCGCACGGCAAGCAATTCGTCGGCCGGGTAGGCGACTTCCTCCAGCGTCAGCCCGTGCGGCCGCACCACATGCACTCCGGGATCCCGCACCCCGGCCGCCAGCACCTGGGCCGGCCACGGGTCGGGGCGGCGCCCGTCGCCCACGAACAGCATCGCCCCCACCAGCGCACGCACCATGTTGTGGCAGAAGGCGTCGGCCTGCACGGTCCCCGTGATGACCCCGGACTCCGCGTCCCGTACCCAACTCAGCTTCTGCAGCGCACGGATGGTCGTCGCGCCCTCGCGCTTCTTGCAGTACGCGGCAAAGTCGTGCTCCCCGAGCATCCGGTCCGACGCCGCGTTCATCGCGTCCGCATCCAACGGACGGTCGTGCCAGAGCACATGACCACGGGTCAGCGGGTCGGCGCCACCGGGCCGGTCGGAGATCCGGTACGCGTAACGCCGCCACAGCGCGGAGAAGCGCGCGTTGAACCCCGCCGGGGCCTCGGCCACCCGCCAGATCCGTACGTCGGGTGCCATCCGCCCGGCCATCCGCCGCAGCAGCAGCTCGCCGTGCTCGGCCCACACCTCGGCCGGCAGATCGACATGCGCGACCTGGCCACGGGCGTGCACCCCGGCGTCGGTGCGCCCGGCGACCGTCAGGTCGTACGTCCGCGGGGACCGCGTCACGGTCCGCAGCGCGTCCTCGATCTCCCCCTGCACCGTGCGCCGCGCGGTCTGCTTCGCCCAGCCGGAAAAATCCTTGCCGTCGTACGCAAGGTCCAGCCGCACCCGCACGAACCCGGGCTCTGCTTCGTCACTCACTGAACGATCCTCTCAGGCCTGAACAAACAGAACGGGCCCGGCACCGCCCCGAAGGGTGGTGCGGGCCCGTCCAGTGGTCTCAGAACGCTCAGGCGTCCTTGGACTCCTCCGCCGGAGCGGCGTCCTCGACGACCTCGGCGGACTCGGCCGGGGCCGCGTCCTTCTTGAGGGAGTCTTCCTTGACCGCACGCTTCGTCGCGGCCTCGGCCTCACCGGTGGCCTGCTGCGCCACGGTCAGCGCCTCGACCAGTTCGATGACGGCCATCGGGGCGTTGTCGCCACGACGGTTGCCGATCTTGGTGATGCGCGTGTAACCACCGGGGCGGTTCTCGTAGCGCGGGGCGATCTCGGTGAAGAGCGTGTGCACGATGCCCTTGTCCGTGATCGTCTGCAGAACCAGGCGACGGTTGTGGATGTCGCCCTTCTTCGCCTTGGTGATCAGACGCTCGGCGACCGGACGCAGGCGGCGGGCCTTGGCCTCGGTCGTCGTGATGCGGCCGTGCTCGAACAGCGACTTCGCGAGGTTCGCGAGAAGCAGACGCTCGTGCGCGGCGCTGCCGCCCAGACGGGCACCCTTTGCGGGACGCGGCATGGTGTATCTCCTTGTGTGCTGCACCGGCCGTACGAGGTACCGGTGTCAGTTCCCGTGAAGCGGCCGCCTCACGGAAGATCATGGGCCGGACAGGCTGTGCGAGCCCGCCCGGCGACTGAGGACAGAGCTTCACGCACGAGCCCGGAATTCAAGCCCGTCCGGCGATTGAGGACAAAGCCTCACCCCGGTCCGGGGCACCCGGCAAAACCCGAGTACCCCAGCCGGAGGCGTACTAGTACTGCTCGGTCTCGACGAACCCGGCATCCGCGTCGTCATCGGCGCCGAACGCGTCCGCAGCCGCGGTCGGGTCGAATCCGGGCGGGCTGTCCTTGAGCGCCAGGCCCATACCGGCCAGCTTCGCCTTGACCTCGTCGATCGACTTCGCACCGAAGTTGCGGATGTCGAGCAGGTCGGCCTCGGAACGAGCCACGAGCTCACCCACGGAGTGGATGCCCTCACGCTTGAGGCAGTTGTACGAACGGACCGTGAGCTCGAGCTCCTCGATCGGCAGCGCCAGATCGGCGGCGAGCGCGGCGTCCGTCGGGGACGGGCCCATGTCGATGCCCTCGGCGTCGATGTTGAGCTCGCGCGCCAGACCGAACAGCTCGACCAGGGTCTTACCGGCCGAGGCCATGGCGTCACGGGGACGCATGGCCTGCTTGGTCTCGACGTCGACGATCAGCTTGTCGAAGTCGGTGCGCTGCTCGACACGGGTCGCCTCGACCTTGTACGTGACCTTGAGCACCGGCGAGTAGATGGAGTCGACCGGAATACGGCCGATCTCCTGGCCCGCCTGCTTGTTCTGGACGGCGGAGACGTAGCCGCGACCGCGCTCGACGGTCAGCTCCATCTCCAGCTTGCCCTTGCTGTTCAGCGTGGCCAGGACCAGGTCCGGGTTGTGGACCTCGACACCGGCCGGCGGGGCGATGTCAGCAGCGGTGACCAGGCCGGGGCCCTGCTTGCGCAGGTACATCACGACCGGCTCGTCGTGCTCCGAGGAGACGACCAGCTGCTTGATGTTGAGGATGAGGTCGGTGACGTCCTCCTTGACGCCCGGCACGGTGGTGAACTCGTGCAGGACACCGTCGATCCGGATGCTGGTGACAGCAGCGCCGGGGATCGAGGAGAGGAGCGTGCGACGGAGAGAGTTACCGAGGGTGTAGCCGAAGCCCGGCTCCAGCGGCTCGATCACGAACCGGGAGCGGAACTCGTCAACGACCTCTTCGGTCAGCGAGGGACGCTGAGCGATAAGCATGCTGCGATCCTTCAGTCGTGGGCGCCCACTATTTGACGCCCCCAGATACTGACAAGAGTACGGGCGGCACGACCCGAAAGCGCCGTACCGCCCGGACCCACGAGCTCTTCTACTTGGAGTAGAGCTCGACGATCAGCTGCTCCTGCACCTGGGTATCGATCACCTGGCGCTCGGGCAGGGAGTGCACGAGGATCCGCATCGTCGACGGCACGGCTTCGAGCCACGCCGGAACGGTGCGCTCGCCGGCCTCGGCCTGGGCCACCTGGAAGGGGGTCAGGGCCTTGGACTTCTGGCGGACCTCGATGACGTCGTTCGCGGCGACGCGGGCCGACGGAATGTCGGTCTTCGTGCCGTTCACGGCGATGTGTCCGTGACGCACCAGCTGACGGGCGTGGTCGCGGGACTTGGCGAAGCCGGCCCGGTAGACCACGTTGTCGAGGCGGGTCTCAAGGATGCGCAGAAGGTTCTCACCGGTCTTGCCGGACTTCTGGTTCGCTTCCTTGTAGTAGTTCACGAACTGCTTTTCGAGGACACCGTAGATCCGCGAGCACTTCTGCTTCTCACGAAGCTGAAGAAGGTACTCGCTGTCCTTGGTGCGCCCGCGTCCATGCTCACCCGGGGGGTAAGGACGGATCTCGATCGGGCACTTCGCGCTCTCGCACTTGCTGCCCTTAAGGAACAGCTTCTGCTTCTCCCGACGGCAACGCTTGCAGTCGGCCCCGGTGTATCGCGCCATTTTCCAGTTGTCTCCGTTGCTTCAGTGCGTCAGACGCGACGGCGCTTGGGCGGCCGGCATCCGTTGTGCGGAGTGGGAGTGACGTCCTGGATCGAACCGACCTCGAGGCCCGTGGCCTGGAGGGAGCGGATCGCGGTCTCGCGGCCGGAGCCCGGACCCTTGACGAAGACGTCCACCTTGCGCATGCCGTGCTCCTGCGCGCGGCGGGCGGCCGACTCGGCGGCCATCTGCGCCGCGAAGGGGGTGGACTTGCGCGAGCCCTTGAAGCCGACGTGGCCGGCGGAGGCCCAGGAGATCACGTTGCCCGCGGGGTCCGTGATCGAGACGATCGTGTTGTTGAACGTGCTCTTGATGTGCGCGTGGCCGTGAGCGACGTTCTTCTTTTCCTTGCGACGCACCTTCTTGGCTGCGCCCTGACGACCCTTGGGGGGCATGTCTTGACTCCAGATGGAGAGGGGAGGTGATCGGTCCTACAGCGAAGACCGCTGGATGCTGCGACGATCCGGGGATCCGGACTGCCGCAGTGCGTCCGCTGAGGACTACTTCTTGCCCGGCTTCTTCTTACCGGCGATCGCGCGACGCGGACCCTTGCGGGTACGGGCGTTCGTGCTGGTGCGCTGGCCGTGGACCGGCAGACCACGACGGTGGCGGATGCCCTGGTAGCAGCCGATCTCGATCTTGCGGCGGATGTCGCCCTGGATCTCGCGGCGAAGGTCACCCTCGGTGCGGAGGTTGGCGTCCACGTACTCGCGGATCTTGACCAGGTCCTCTTCGGCCAGGTCACGAACGCGGGTGTTCGGGTTCACGCCGGTGGTGGCGAGGATCTCCTTGGACCGGGTGCGCCCGATACCGAAGACGTAGGTGAGGGCAACCTCCACGCGCTTTTCGCGCGGGATGTCAACACCTGAAACGCGTGCCATTCAATGGCTCCAGTTGTTATTTCGGGGGTCTTCCGCAGTGCCACTCCCGGCCGCCGACCGCTCCGTGGAAGGAGAGATGGTACGTCCGGGTCCCCGGCCCCCGCCGGAGGTGTCGTCAGCCGTGGCTTGGACGGGCTCTGCGTATGTACGTATGACGTGCGTCGCGCGAAGTACTGCGAGATGCAGGGGGTCGTGCGTCAGCCCTGGCGCTGCTTGTGGCGCAGGTTGTCGCAGATGACCATGACCCGACCGTGACGGCGGATCACCTTGCACTTGTCGCAGATCTTCTTGACGCTCGGCTTGACCTTCATGGGATGTCAGGTTCTCCGGGTCAGTGCCACCACTCTGCCGAAGCAGGGCGTGGGCAAGATCTACTTGTATCGGTAGACGATCCGGCCACGCGTCAGGTCGTACGGAGAGAGCTCCACCACGACCCGGTCGTCCGGGAGGATTCGGATGTAGTGCATCCGCATCTTGCCGGAGATGTGCGCGAGGACCTTGTGACCGTTCTGGAGTTCCACCTTGAACATGGCGTTCGGGAGGGACTCGATCACGGTGCCCTCAATTTCGATGGCACCTTGCTTCTTGGCCACGCTTCGCCTTTCGAATCGGCTACCTTGATCGACCCTCTGCCCCGTATGTGGACACACGGATGCACGAGAGCCGACGAGTCAGTCTACGTCAGCGGACCCCAAAAGACGAATCCGTCAAGTTTGCCCACCGGAGTAGATCCTTAGACCTGCCCGGAGGGCCGTTCTCAGCCCAGCGGGTCCGGCGCCGCCTCGATGCCGACTCCTCCCTCACGCAGCCCTCGCGGGCTCGGCGCCGGGGCACCTCACAAGCTTCGGCCGGCTGCGCCGGACTCCGTCCGTCGGGTAAGTGATCAGCCCAGCGGGTCCGGGGCCGCCTCGATGCCGTACTGCGCGAGCTTCGCGCGGCCGCAGTCGGGAGCCGTCAGGACCAGGGGGCCCTGCTCGGTGAGGGCGATCGAGTGCTCCCAGTGGGAGGACCAGGTGCCGTCCGTCGTGATGACCGTCCAGTCGTCCTGGAGCACCTCGGTCTGCGCCGTACCGAGCGAGACCATCGGCTCGATCGCCAGGCAGACGCCGGGCACGAGCTTGATGCCCTTGCCACGCTTGCGCGCGACATAGTTCAGCAGGTGCGGGTCCATGTGCATCTCGGTGCCGATGCCGTGGCCGCCGTAGTCCTCGATGATCCCGTACTTGCCCGTGGCCGGGCGGGGCTGGCGACGGATGTAGGACTCGATCGCCTTCGAGACGTCGACCAGCCGGTTGTTCACCTTCATCGCGGCGATCCCGGCCCACATGGACTCCTCGGTCACCCGGGACAGCTCGATGAGCTCCGGAGCGTGACCGGTGCCGACGAACGCGGTGTACGCGGCATCGCCGTGCCAGCCGTCCACGATCGCGCCGGCGTCGATGGAGATGATGTCGCCGTCCTTGAGGACGGTCTTGTCGTCCGGGATGCCGTGGACGACGACCTCGTTGACCGACGTGCAGATCGTGGCGGGAAACCCGCCGTACCCGAGGAAGTTCGACTTCGCACCGTTGTCGGCAATCACCTTGCGCGCGACCTGGTCCAGGTCCTGGGTGGTGGCACCGGGCACCGCCGCTTCCCGCGTCGCCGCGTGAATGGCCGCGACCACCAGCCCTGCCTCACGCATTTTCGCGATCTGCTCAGGGGTCTTGATCTGCACCATTGCGCGGCGCCTCTCTGCATCGGACGGGTATCGGAGGGTGACGGGTGCTGCGGCGTACTCCACGATACGGCGCAAACAGAGCCGGCCGCGGCGCCCAAGGACGCCGCGGCCGTCTGTACAAGTACTACGGGTGTTTCCTCAGTCCTCGACGGACTTATTGAGGGCCTCCATCGCCCGCTCGGTCACGTCCGTGACCTTGCCGAGCGCGGAGATCGTGACCACCAGGCCCTGGGACCGGTAGTGGTCGATGATCGGCTCGGTCTGCGAGTGGTAGACCTCGAGCCGGGTGCGGACCGTCTCCTCCGTGTCGTCGTCGCGCTGGTACAGCTCGCCGCCGCAGGTGTCGCAGACACCCTCGGTCTTCGGCGGGTTGTACGTGACGTGGAAGACGTGCGCACCGTCGTTCCGGCAGATGCGGCGGCCGGCAATGCGCTTGACCACCTCGTCCTCGGGGACCTCCAGGTCCAGAACCGCGTCCAGCTTGGTGCCCTGCTCCTTGAGCATCGCGTCAAGAGCCTCGGCCTGTCCCACGTTGCGGGGGAAGCCGTCGAGCAGGAAACCGCTCGCGGCGTCCGGCTGAGCCATGCGGTCCTTGGCCATCCCGATGGTGACCTCGTCCGGCACCAGCTGGCCTGCGTCCATGTAGGCGCGGGCCTGCTTGCCAAGGTCAGTGCCCTGGCTGATGTTGGCGCGGAAGAGGTCGCCCGTGGAGATCTGCGGAATCGACAGGTTCTTGGCAAGGTACGCAGCCTGCGTTCCCTTGCCGGCACCGGGCGGCCCGACGAGGACGATTCGCATCAGCGGAGGAACCCTTCGTAATTGCGCTGCTGGAGCTGACTCTCAATCTGCTTCACGGTCTCCAGACCCACACCCACGATGATGAGGATGCTCGTCCCGCCGAACGGGAAGTTCTGGTTAGCGCCACCGAAGCCTGCCAACGCCATCGTCGGCACCAGAGCGATCAGACCCAGGTACAGCGAGCCCGGCCAAGTAATCCTGTTGAGCACGTAGCTCAGGTACTCGGCAGTAGGTCGACCAGCCCGGATACCCGGGATGAAGCCACCATACTTCTTCATGTTGTCGGCGACTTCCTCGGGGTTGAACGAAATCGCCACATAGAAGAAGGCGAAGAACACGATCAACAGGAAGTACGCCGTGATGTAGTACGGGTGGTCGCCCTTGACGAAGTGGTCCTTGATCCATGTGGCCCAGCCCGCCGTGGAGTTGGAGAACTGGACGATCAGGGCCGGGATGTAGAGCAGCGAAGAAGCGAAGATGACGGGAATCACACCCGCCTGATTCACCTTCAGCGGGATGTACGTGGACGTACCGCCGTAGGACCTGCGGCCGATCATGCGCTTCGCGTACTGCACCGGAATCCGGCGCTGGGCCTGCTCGACGAAGACGACGAGGGCCACCATCACGAAGCCGACCAGGATGACGGTTCCGAACTCGATCCAGCCGTCGGCCAGCTTGCCGCTCTGCTTGATGGCCCACAGGGCGCCGGGGAAGCTGGCGGCGATCGAGATGAACATCAGGATCGACATGCCGTTGCCGATGCCGCGGTCGGTGATGAGCTCACCGAGCCACATGACGGCGGCGGTGCCTGCGGTCATCGTGACCACCATGACGATGGTCGTGAAGATGGAGTGGTTCGGGACGATCTGGTCGGCGACCGGGCAGCCGCTGAACAGTGCGCCACTGGTGGCGGTGGCCACCAGGCCGGTGCCCTGGAGGATGGCGAGCGCGACGGTCAGATAACGCGTGTACTGCGTGATCTTGGCCTGGCCGGACTGCCCCTCCTTCTTGAGCGCCTCGAGTCGGGGAATGACCACGGTCAGCAGCTGAAGAATGATGCTGGCCGTGATGTACGGCATGATGCCGAGCGCGAAGATCGTGATCTGCAGCAGTGCACCACCGCTGAACATGTTCACCAGGCCGAAGAGGCTGTTGTTGCCCTTGCTTGCCTGGTCAACACAGGTCTGGACGTTCTCGTAGCTCACTCCCGGTACCGGGATGTGTGCCCCGAGCCGGTAGAGCACGATGATGCCGAGCGTGAAGAGCAGCTTCTTGCGCAGGTCGGGCGTCTTGAACGCCCGGGCGAACGCGGTGAGCACGGTGCCTCCTGCGACCCCCGCGCAGAGCGAGAGGTGACGGTCTTGAGGATCGACGAATACGTAACAGTCAAAGATTCCCCGGGCGTGTGCCCAGGGGTTACCACAGCAACAGTGCTGGCCACCTTACCGGCGACCATGCCCCCCTAGGAACGACCGACCGGGGATGCCCCAAATAAGAGGCATCCCCGGTCGGATGTTCAGGCCATCGAGTTGTCCGAGTTGTCTCAGACGAGCTCAGTGACGGTGCCGCCGGCGGCGGCAATCTTCTCCTTGGCGGAGCCGGAGACGGCGTCAACCGAAACCTGCAGCGCCACGGAGATCTCGCCCTGTCCGAGGACCTTGACGAGGTGGTTGTTGCGCACCGCACCCTTGGCGACCAGGTCTGCCACGGTGACCTCTCCACCCTCGGGGTAGAGCACCGCGAGCTTGTCCAGGTTCACGACCTGGTACTCGGTGCGGAACGGGTTCTTGAAGCCCTTGAGCTTCGGGAGACGCATGTGGAGGGGCATCTGGCCACCCTCGAAGCGCTCCGGAACCTGGTAACGGGCCTTCGTGCCCTTGGTACCACGACCAGCGGTCTTACCCTTGGACGCCTCACCACGACCCACACGGGTCTTGGCGGTCTTGGCGCCCGGGGCAGGCCGGAGGTCGTGGGCCTTCAGCGGCTTGTTCTCCGCCATGTCAGTCGACCTCCTCAACCGTCACGAGGTGGCGGACGGTGTGAGCCATGCCGCGGAACTCGGGACGGTCCTCCTTGACAACCACGTCGTTCAGGCGCTTGAGCCCGAGCGAACGAAGGGTGTCGCGGTGGTTCTGCTTGCTGCCGATGTACGACTTCGTCTGCGTGATCTTGAGGCGAGCCATTACGCACCCGCTCCCGCACGTGCACGAAGCAGAGCCGCGGGGGCGACGTCCTCGAGGGGCAGACCACGGCGAGCCGCGATCTCCTCGGGACGCTGCAGGCCCTTGAGGGCCGCCACGGTCGCGTGCACGATGTTGATCGCGTTGGACGAGCCAAGCGACTTCGACAGGATGTCGTGAACGCCGGCGCACTCCAGAACGGCGCGCACCGGGCCACCGGCGATAACACCGGTACCGGGGGACGCCGGCTTCAGCAGCACGACACCCGCGGCCCGCTCACCCGTGATCGGGTGAGGGATGGTGCCCTGGATACGCGGAACCTTGAAGAAGTTCTTCTTGGCTTCTTCCACGCCCTTGGCAATGGCCGCGGGAACTTCCTTGGCCTTGCCGTAACCGACACCGACGGTGCCGTCACCATCGCCCACCACGACCAGCGCGGTGAAGCTGAAGCGACGACCACCCTTCACAACCTTGGCGACGCGGTTGATCGCGACAACGCGCTCAACGTACGCGGTCTTCTCGGCGGCAGCTGCGCCGCCGTCACGGCCCTTCCGGTCCCGCCGCTCGCCGCCACCGGCACCGCTTCCGCGGCGCTGGGGTCCAGCCATTGGATTTACCTCTCTCTGTTACGTCCGCTGTGCGTAGGAACCGGGGCTTAGAACTTCAGCCCGGCTTCACGGGCGGCGTCAGCCAGAGCGGCAATCCGCCCGGCGTACTGGTTACCACCGCGGTCAAACACGACGGCCTCGACGCCTGCGGCCTTGGCACGCTCGGCGACCAGGGCCCCGACCTGCTTGGCCAGGGCGCTCTTGTCACCCTCGCCACCACGGATGGACACGTCCAGGGTCGACGCCGACGCGAGCGTGCGGCCCGCGATGTCGTCGATGACCTGAGCGACCATGTGGCGGTTGGATCGCGTCACGACCAAGCGGGGACGCTCCGGCGAACCGGAGATGTGCTTGCGGACGCGGATGTGGCGACGCTTGAGGGCGGCACGCTTGTATGCGTCGCCCTTGGCGATCTTTACGCCGTATGCCATCGCTACTTACCAGCCTTTCCGACCTTGCGGCGGATGACCTCGCCGGCGTACTTGACGCCCTTGGCCTTGTACGGGTCAGGCTTCCGCAGCTTGCGGATCTTGGCCGCGGTCTCGCCGACCTTCTGCTTGTCGATGCCCTCGACGGAGAACTTCGTGGGGGACTCCACCTTGAAGGTGATGCCCTCCGGGGCCTCGATCAGGATCGGGTGGCTGTAGCCCAGGGCGAACTCCAGGTTGGAGCCCTTCGCCTGGACGCGGTAACCGACACCACTGATCTCGAGCGCCTTGATGTATCCCTGGGTCACACCGGTGATCATGTTCGCCACCAGCGTGCGGGACAGGCCGTGAAGGGCCTTGTTCTGACGCTCGTCGTTCGGGCGGACGACGTTCAGAACGCCGTCCTCACCCTTGGTGACCTCGATCGGGGCGGGAACGGTGTGCGAGAGGGAACCCTTGGGCCCCTTCACCGCGACCGTGCGGCCATCGATGGTGACGTCCACACCGGCGGGAACCTGGATGGGGAGCTTGCCGATTCGCGACATTAGCTATTCCTCCGTTCCCGACTACCAGACGTAGGCGAGGACTTCCCCACCTACGCCCTTCTTCTGAGCCTGCTGGCCGGTCAGGAGACCGTGGGACGTGGAGATGATCGCCACGCCCAGGCCGCCGAGGACCTTCGGCAGGTTGGTGGACTTTGCGTATACACGCAGACCCGGCTTCGAGATTCGCTTGATGCCGGCGATCGAGCGCTCGCGGTTCGGGCCGAACTTCAGCTCGAGGACGAGGTTCTTGCCAACCTCGGCGTCCTCGACCTTCCAGCCCGTGATGAAGCCCTCCTGCTGGAGGATCTCCGCGATGTGCGACTTGATCTTGCTGTGCGGCATCACGACGTCGTCGTGGTACGCCGAGTTCGCGTTACGCAGACGCGTGAGCATGTCTGCGATGGGATCAGTCATGGTCATGAATTGGCCTTCGGCCTCTCTCGCCGGGGTTTCCTGTATGCGCCATCCCTCTCCCCACTCAGTGGCGGGACGGGTGCGGTGCGGGGACCTACGGCGTAGTAAGTCGGTCTTGGGCGGCAGGCGCCCAACCCCACAAGCTTACGGCATGTGAGGCCGGACTCCTGCCGACCAGATGCTTACCGAGAGCTTCCGTCAATTCCCAACGCCCAGAGGGCGAAGAAGAATTACCAGGAACTCTTGGTCACGCCCGGCAGCTCGCCACGGTGAGCCATCTCACGAAGGCACACGCGGCACAGGCCGAACTTGCGGTAGACGGAGTGGGGCCGGCCGCAGCGCTGGCAGCGGGTGTACCCGCGAACGCCGAACTTCGGCTTACGGGCGGCCTTAGCGATCAGAGACTTCTTCGCCACGGTCAGTTCTCCTTGAACGGGAAGCCGAGGTGACGAAGGAGGGCACGACCCTCGTCGTCATTGGTCGCCGTGGTGACCACGGTGATGTCCATGCCCCGGACCCGGTCGATCTTGTCCTGGTCGATCTCGTGGAACATGACCTGCTCCGTGAGACCGAAGGTGTAGTTGCCACGGCCGTCGAACTGCTTCGGCGACAGGCCACGGAAGTCACGGATACGCGGCAGCGCGAGCGACAGCGTACGGTCCAGGAACTCCCACATCCGGTCACCACGAAGGGTGACGTGGCAGCCGATCGGCTGACCCTCGCGCAGCTTGAACTGCGCGATGGACTTGCGGGCCTTGGTGACGGCCGGCTTCTGGCCGGTGATCGTGGTGAGGTCGCGCACGGCGCCATCGATCAGCTTGGAGTCGCGGGCGGCGTCGCCCACACCCATGTTGACCACGATCTTGACCAGACCGGGAACCTGCATGACGTTCTCGTACGAGAACTCCTCACGCAGCTTGCCGGCGATTTCCTCGCGGTAGCGCGTCTTGAGACGCGGCGCAGTGGTGGCAGTCATCAGATGTCCTCACCGGTCCGCTTGGCAACGCGGATCTTCTTGCCCTCGTCGTCAAAGCGGTAGCCGACGCGGGTGACGACCTTCTTGCCGTCCTTCTCCACGATCAGCTGAACGTTGCTGACGTGAATCGGGGCCTCGGTGGTGACAATGCCACCGGTCTGCGAGCCGCGAGCCGTCTGACCGGCCTTCGTGTGCTTCTTGACCCGGTTGACACCCTCGACGAGGACACGGTTCTGCACGGGATAGGCCACGATGACCTTGCCCTGCTTGCCCTTGTCCTTACCGGTGATGACCTGAACCAGGTCGCCCTTCTTGATCTTCATGCTTACAGCACCTCCGGCGCGAGCGAGATGATCTTCATGAACTTCTTCTCGCGCAGCTCACGGCCCACCGGGCCGAAGATACGGGTGCCGCGGGGGTCGCCGTCGTTCTTCAGAATGACGGCGGCGTTCTCGTCGAAGCGGATGTACGAGCCATCCTGACGACGACGCTCCTTGACGGTGCGAACGATGACGGCCTTGACGACGTCACCCTTCTTCACGTTGCCACCGGGGATCGCGTCCTTGACGGTGGCGACGATGACGTCACCGATGCCCGCGTAGCGGCGACCCGAACCACCGAGAACACGGATGGTGAGGATTTCCTTCGCACCCGTGTTGTCGGCGACTCGAAGTCGCGACTCCTGCTGGATCACGTCTATCTCCTGATCGTCTGCCGGTTCCCGGCGGGGTTCGAACCTGGGTAGGTCCGAACCCCACCGAGCCTGGCGGAACTTGCCTGAGGGGAGTGCCCCTCAGGAATTACTTGGCCTTCTCGAGGATCTCGACGACGCGCCACCGCTTCGTGGCGGACAGCGGCCGGGTCTCCATGAGGAGGACACGGTCGCCGACGCCGGCGGCGTTCTGCTCGTCGTGCGCCTTGAGCTTGTTCGTACGGCGGATGACCTTGCCGTACAGCGCGTGCTTGACACGGTCCTCGACAGCGACGACGACGGTCTTGTCCATCTTGTCGCTGACGACCAGACCCTCACGGGTCTTGCGGAAACCGCGGTCGGTGTTCGTCTCAGTCACAGTCTTCTCGCTCATCAGGCGCTCTCCACCGTCTCGATGCCCAGCTCGCGCTCGCGCATCAGGGTGTAGATCCGGGCGATGTCCTTACGGACGGACTTGAGCCGGCCGTGGTTCTCGAGCTGTCCGGTCGCCGCCTGAAAGCGGAGATTGAACAGCTCTTCCTTGGCCTCGCGGAGCTTGTTGAGGAGCTCCTCGTTGTCCAGCTCGCGCAGCTCGGACGCCTTGGTACCGGCCGACATCACGACTCACCTGCCTCGCGCCGAACGATCCGGCACTTCATCGGAAGCTTGTGAGCAGCGCGGGTAAGCGCCTCACGAGCAATCTTCTCGTTCGGGTAGGACAGCTCGAACATCACCCGACCGGGCTTGACGTTCGCGATCCACCACTCGGGAGAACCCTTACCGGAACCCATGCGGGTCTCGGCAGGCTTCTTCGTCAGGGGGCGGTCCGGGTAGATGTTGATCCAGACCTTGCCGCCACGCTTGATGTGGCGGGTCATCGCGATACGAGCTGCCTCGATCTGGCGGTTCGTCACGTACGCCGGGGTCAGCGCCTGGATGCCGTACTCGCCGAACGCAACCTGCGTGCCACCCTTGGACATACCGCTGCGCTTCGGGTGGTGCTGCTTGCGGTGCTTGACCCTACGGGGGATCAGCATTTCGGTCAGGCCTCCGTTCCGGTGCTCTCAGCCGGAGCAGCGGCGGCGGGAGCGTCGGCCTTGGGGGCCTCGGCTGCCGGCGCGGACTGCTGCGGCTTGCGACCGCGACCGCCACGCTCGCCACCGCGGCCACCACGGCCGGCCGGGCGGTCAGCGCCGCCACGGGCCGGGCGGTTGCCAGCGCGGGCAGCAGCGTTCTCGGCGCGGACCTCGGCGATGTTCTTGACGTCGCCCTTGTAGATCCAGACCTTCACACCGATGCGGCCGAAGGTCGTCTTGGCCTCGAAGAAGCCGTAGTCGACGTTCGCACGGAGCGTGTGCAGGGGCACGCGGCCCTCGCGGTAGAACTCCGAACGGGACATCTCGGCGCCGCCGAGGCGGCCACCGCACTGGATCTTGATGCCCTTGGCGCCGGCCTTCATCGAGCTCTGCATGCTCTTGCGCATGGCACGACGGAAGGAGACGCGGGAGGAGAGCTGCTCGGCGACGGCCTGGGCCACCAACTGAGCGTCCACCTCGGGGTTCTTGACCTCGAGGATGTTCAGCTGGACCTGCTTGCCGGTCAGCTTCTCCAGCTCGCCACGGATGCGGTCGGCCTCGGCGCCACGGCGACCGATGACGATGCCCGGGCGGGCGGTGTGGATGTCAACGCGGACGCGGTCGCGGGTGCGCTCGATCTCGACCTTCGAGATGCCGGCCCGCTCCATGCCCTTCGTCATCATGCGACGAATGGCAACGTCTTCCTTGACGTAGTCCTTGTACAGCTTGTCGGCGTACCAACGGGACTTGAAGTCCGTGGTAATGCCGAGCCGGAACCCGTGCGGGTTTACCTTCTGGCCCATTACCGGGTTCCTTCCTTGCTGCTGACGACCACGGTGATGTGGCTGGTCCGCTTACGGATCCGGTAGGCACGGCCCTGAGCACGCGGACGGAACCGCTTCAGGGTCGGGCCCTCGTCCACGTACGCCTCGCTGATGACCAGCGAAGAGGCGTCGGTGTGGTCGTAGTTGTGTGCAGCGTTGGCAATGGCGCTGTCAAGCACCTTGCCAACCGGCACGCTCGCGGCCTGCGGGGCGAAACGCAGGACCGCCTGAGCCTCCGTGGCATCCATGCCACGGATGAGGTCCACCACTCGGCGGGCCTTCATGGGCGTGACGCGGATGTACCGCGCCTGGGCCCTGGCTTCCATGGTTGTCCCTTCGGTGTAAGTCATAGTCAGTCACCCCGCGTTAGCGGCGCTTCGACTTCCGGTCGTCCTTGACGTGGCCGCGGAAGGTGCGAGTCGGCGAGAACTCGCCGAGCTTGTGGCCGACCATCGACTCGGTGACGAACACCGGGACGTGGATCTTGCCGTTGTGCACCGCGATGGTGTGACCCAGCATGGCCGGGACGATCATCGAGCGACGGGACCAGGTCTTGATGACGTTCTTGGTGCCTGCCTCGTTCTGTACGTCCACCTTCTTGATGAGGTGGCCGTCGACGAAGGGCCCCTTCTTGAGACTGCGCGGCATCTAAACCCGCTCCTAGCGCTTCTTGTTCGTCTTGCGGCGGCGGACGATGTACTTGCTCGATGCCTTCTTCGGCGAGCGAGTACGACCCTCCTTCTGACCCCACGGCGAGACCGGGTGGCGACCACCGGAGGTCTTGCCTTCACCACCACCGTGCGGGTGGTCAACCGGGTTCATCGCAACACCGCGGACGGTCGGGCGAACGCCCTTCCAGCGCATGCGGCCGGCCTTGCCCCAGTTGATGTTCGACTGCTCGGCGTTGCCGACCTCACCGATGGTGGCGCGGCAGCGGGCGTCGACCAGGCGGATTTCACCCGACGGCATACGAAGGTGGGCCATGGTGCCCTCCTTCGCCAGCAGCTGCACGGAGGCACCCGCGGAACGGGCGAACTTCGCGCCGCCGCCGGGCCGCAGCTCGATGGCGTGGATGGTCGTACCGACCGGGATGTTGCGCAGCGCCAGGTTGTTACCGGGCTTGATGTCGGCGGCCGGGCCGTTCTCGACACGGTCGCCCTGCGTCAGTCCACGCGGCGCGATGATGTAGCGCTTCTCGCCGTCCGCGTAGTGCAGGAGCGCGATGCGCGCGGTGCGGTTCGGGTCGTACTCGATGTGCGCGACCTTGGCCGGCACGCCGTCCTTGTCGTGACGACGGAAGTCGATCACTCGGTAGGCGCGCTTGTGGCCACCGCCCTGGTGGCGAACGGTCACACGACCGGCGTTGTTACGGCCGCCCTTGCTGTGCAGGGGGCGGACCAGCGACTTCTCCGGCGTGGACCGCGTGATCTCGACAAAGTCGGCGACGCTGGAGCCACGACGGCCCGGGGTCGTCGGCTTGTACTTGCGGATACCCATTTCTCAGTCCTCGTCCGATTTCGGACGATCCAGACCGCCCTTAGGCGGTCGGACCGCCGAAGATGTCGATACGGTCGCCCTCGGCGAGGGTCACGATGGCGCGCTTGGTGTCGGCGCGCTTGCCGAAACCGGTCTTGGTGCGCTTGCGCTTACCCTGCCGGTTGATCGTGTTGACCCCGGTGACCTTGACCGAGAAGACCGCTTCCACGGCCTGCTTGATCTGGGTCTTGTTGGAGCCGGGCGCGACGATGAACGTGTACTTGTTCTCGTCGAGCAGCGCGTAGCTCTTCTCGGAAACGACCGGCTTGACGAGAACGTCGCGCGGGTCCGTGAAGGTCTTGCTGGTTACGGTCGCCTCGCTCATCAGGCGTCGCTCCCTTCGGTCTCATCGGCCTTGGGGCCAGACACGAAGGACTCGAAAGCGGCCTGGGTGAAGACCACGTCGTCGGAGACGATCACGTCGTACGTGTTGAGCTGGCCCGGCTCCAGGATGTGCACCTGGGGCAGGTTGCGGGCGGACAGCCACGCGGCCTCGTCGGCGCGGTCGACGATCAGGAGCACGTTCTTGCGCTCCGAGATCTTGCCGAGCAGCGTCTTGGCGGCCTTCGTGGAGACAGCACCGTCGACCACGCCGGTGACGACGTGGATGCGGGAGTGGCGTGCCCGGTCGGAGAGGGCACCGCGCAGGGCGGCAGCCTTCATCTTCTTCGGGGTGCGCTGCGAGTAGTCACGCGGCTGCGGGCCGTGGACGACGCCACCGCCGACGAACTGCGGCGCACGGGTCGAACCCTGGCGGGCGCGGCCGGTGCCCTTCTGGCGGTACGGCTTGCGGCCACCACCACGGACTTCGCCGCGACGCTTGGTCTTGTGCGTGCCCTGGCGGGCAGCAGCCAGCTGAGCGACAACGACCTGGTGGATCAGCGGAACGCTGGTCTTCGCGTCGAAGATCTCCGCGGGGAGCTCGACGGTACCGGCCTTGTCGCCTGCCGGCGAAAGGATGTCAATGGTGCTCATTACCTCAAGCCCCCTTGGCCGCGGTACGGACCAGGACGAGGCCGCCGTTCGGACCGGGGACTGCGCCCTTGATGAGGAGCAGACCCTTCTCCGCGTCAACCGCGTGGATGGTCAGGTTCTGGGTGGTGACGCGCTCGTTGCCCATGCGACCCGCCATGCGCATGCCCTTGAAGACACGGCCGGGGGTGGCACAGCCACCGATGGAGCCGGGCATACGGTGCACACGGTGGGCACCGTGGGACGCCTTGCCACCCTTGAAGTTGTGGCGCTTCATCACACCGGCGAAGCCCTTGCCCTTGCTCTTGCCCGTGACGTCAACCTTGACGCCGGACTCGAACACTGCGGCAGTGACCTCCTGGCCCAGCGTGTACTCGCTGGCGTCAGGGGTGCGGAGCTCCACCAGGTGGCGGCGCGGGGTCACGTCGGCCTTGGCGAAGTGGCCCTTGAGGGGCTTGTTCACCTTGCGCGGGTCGATCTCGCCGAAGGCGATCTGGACCGACTCGTAGCCGTCGCTGTCGTTGGTGCGGACCTGAGTGACGACGCAGGGCCCGGCCTTGACGACGGTCACCGGGACAACCCGGTTGTTCTCGTCCCAGACCTGGGTCATGCCGAGCTTCTCGCCCAGGACGCCCTTAATGTTCTTAGCCATCTCGCGCGTCACCTCAGAGCTTGATCTCGATGTCGACGCCGGCAGGCAGGTCGAGACGCATGAGCGAGTCAACCGTCTTCGGCGTGGGGTCGAGGATGTCGATGAGGCGCTTGTGCGTGCGCATCTCGAAGTGCTCGCGCGAGTCCTTGTACTTGTGCGGCGACTTGATGACGCAGTACACGTTCTTCTCAGTGGGCAGCGGCACCGGGCCTGCGACCGACGCACCAGTGCGGGTCACCGTCTCGACGATCTTCTTCGCCGAGGAGTCGATGACCTCGTGGTCGTAGGCCTTGAGCCGGATGCGGATCTTCTGTCCCGCCATGGCTACTAGTAGTCCTGTCTCTCGTAACGCTCTGGAACCCGAGGGCTCTCGTAACTCCACCTCCGACCCACGCGGTCGGGCGTGTCGCATCCCCTCTACGCAGAAATCCCGAAGGATTTCCCAACCAAGGGGGTGCGGGCCGTGGGACCGCGGAACCGGGGGCGGAACACCCACCGGGTGCCTGGTCGACGCCCCACTGTCACTTCCCGGAAGATTCCCGTACGTCCGGCCCGCATGGGGCCGACGAGTACTGTGGGACTCGCTTCCGGTCCTCCCGGCGGGAGGCGCGCAGCATTGACACTCAACCGAGCAACCTGGTCAGTGTGCCATAGCCAGCACGGCGCTGGCCAATCGGGCGGAGGATCTTACCCCCCGTGGCCGACTGGTCAAACGCGGCCGGGCATCGCCGGGGAGCTGCGGCGATGCCGGTAGGTCCGGATACGGCCGATGCGGACCTACCGGCCGCCGTGACCAACAGCACGCCGCACGCGCGTGACCGGGTCCGCTCAGGCCCGCCGCACGGCCGCTGGGATACTCCGGACATGGATACGAGCACCAAGCCGGCCTGGACGCTGCGCCCGGCGCAGTCCGCGGATCTCGAGGCCATGACCGAACTCCGGGCCCTCGTCATGCGCCCGGATCTGGAGCGCCTCGGCCGGTACGACGAGCATCGTGTGCGGCAGCGGCTGCGGGACATCTTCGCGCCGGAGCACACCTCGGTCGTCCTCGCGGACGGCGAGATCGCCGGCTGCGTCACCCTGCGTCCGGTCGACAACGGCTGGTGGCTGGAGAACTTCTACCTCTCCCCCGTTCTGCAGGGCCAGGGGATCGGCTCCGCCGTTCTGCGGACCCTGCTGGAGCGCGCCGACGCGGACGGGGCGGACGTCCGCCTCGACGTCGTGCAGGGCAGCGCGGCCCGTCGGCTGTACGAGCGCCACGGGTTCACGCTGGAGCGCGAGGACCCGATCGATGTCTATCTGGTGCGCCGGTCGGTCCGGCGTGTAGCCGCGGCACTCACCGTGAGCGCCCCGATCGCCGTCTAATCTGCCGCGAGGAGCGGTACCGACCGGCCGCTTCGACGGAGTGAGCGGACGGAGTACGGCGCGTGACGGATCGATCCGGCCCGGAGCGCGGCGGTGGCGGGGTGCGTCGGCGCAGCGTCGTCCGAGTGGCCGCGGCGGCCGCCCTGGTGGGCGTCGGTGCCTGTCCGGTACCGTTTCCGCGGCGCAGCGACCCCATGGCCAACCCGGCCCCCGGTCTCCCGATCGCCGGCCCCCGGCCGGCCCTGATGATGCAGATCCTCGCCCACCCGGACGACGATCTGTACTTCATGAACCCGGACACGCAGCAGGCCCTGGCCGCCGGGACACCACTGGTCTGTGTGTACCTCACCGCCGGTGAGTCCGTCGGCCTCAACAGGATCCCCGGCCGGCCGCTGCCCGCCCCCGACAAGGCCGCCTACTCCTCGGCCCGGCACCAGGGGTTGCGCCAGTCCTACGCGGCCCAGCTGGGGATGCCGGTGTTCACCCGCTGGCACAGGTCCGTCATCGGGCTGGCCGGCGGACACCGGGCGCAGATCAACACTCTGCCGGACGGCGGCCGACGGGTCGAGCTGATCTTCCTCAATACGGCGATGCACATCGGCCGCGGGCGGCTCGGTCTGCCCAGCCTCTGGCACGACCGGGCGCTGAACCTGCGCAACCGTCGTCGCCGACGGCTCGCCGCTGGAGCGGGCGGGTGCGTACACGTACGACGGGTTGCTCGATGTCCTCGTCGGGCTGTTCGACCGGTACCGGCCGACCGTCGTCCACACGCTCGACCCGGACCCGGACATCCAGCACAGCACCGAGGCCGTCCGCCGGCAGGACATCGAGCAGCCGGGCTACTCCGACCATGCCGACCACACCGCGGCCGCCTCGTTCGCCTGGGCGGCGCTGCTCCGCTGGGTGGCCCGCGCGACCGAGGACGGTGGGAACGTGCCGCGGTTCGTCACCACCTCCTTCCACGGCTACTACAACCGGCACTGGCCGAAGAACCTGCCGCACGGGGTGCTGAAGGAGAAGGCCGCGCGTCTGGTCCCGTACGGCGGCGAGGCCGGCTGGAGATGCGGCAACCGGGCGGGCTGCGGCGACTACAACGTGGGCGGCGACCGGCCGCTGACCAACCGGAAAGGCTGGGTCCGCTCCACCCGCTACTGCTATCCCGGACCCCGTCCCGCCGTCACCGCCGAGCCGGACGGACGGCTCGCCGTCTACGGGGTGCTGGGGCTGCGGCTGGTGCGCTGGCGCGAGAGCGCGCCCGGCAGCGGGGTCTGGGACGGGCCGGACGATCTCGGAGGCGGGCCGCTCGCGCCGGTGCTGGGCCAGGTCGTCACGGCGGACGGCAGGCTGCTCCTGTTCGGGCTGCGCTTCGCGGCGCTCGTCGGACACGGGGCGGAGAACGAGCGGGAGATCGTGCTCCTGGAACAGCGAACCCGGGGCGGCTCCTTCCGCGCCTGGCACGGGCTGGGCAACCCGGAACCGCCCCCGGACCGGGGCCGCCGGATCGGGGTCCCGGTGGCGGTGACCGCACCCGACGGGCGGGTCCATCTTTTCGTACGGAACGCGGACAAGGACGTGAGTACGCGGGTGCGGGGCGCGTTCGGCCGGTGGGGCGAGTGGACGGACCTGGGAGGCTGCGAGATCCAGAACGGGCTGAGCGCCGTGGTGGACGGGCACGGTCTGGTCCATGTGTACGGCGCCGGGCATCACGCGGTGCACCACTGGACGCAGGAGACACCTGGCGCGCGGCTGACCGCCCATGTGCAGATCGACGGGGCGCCGGTGCCGGGTGACGGGCCCGCCGCGCGGATCACCGCGGACGGGCTCCGTCGAGCTGCTGTACCGGGCGGCAGCACAGGCCCGGCTGACGGCCGTCACCGGGAGGACGGCCGTGAAGCGGACGGACTTCGACGGGTACGGGCCGGTGACCGCCGCCGACTCGCCGTTCGGGCCGGTGCTGCTGGGCCGCACCGAGGAGGGCCGGATCCAGCTGCGTACCGGCGAACGGCTGTCCGTCCGGACGCGAGGGCCGGTGGCGCTCGACGGTCCCGCGCTGTACGTCGCAGGACGCCCGGCGGTGGTCGGCCTGGGACCGGACGCCCGTCCCTGGCTCTGGCGTCCGTGAGGGCGAGCACCGGGGAATGCCGAAGGGCCCCGGTCCACCGCTTGCGCGGCGGGCCGGGGCCCTCCTTGGTGCTCTGTGCGGAGCAACCAGGTCAGACAGTCAGGTAATTACTTGACGATCTTGGTGACCTGGCCGGCGCCCACGGTCCGGCCACCCTCACGGATGGCGAACTTCAGGCCCTCTTCCATGGCGACCGGCTGGATCAGCACGACGTTCATGAGGGTGTTGTCACCCGGCATGACCATCTCGGTGCCCTCGGGAAGGGTCACAACGCCCGTCACGTCCGTGGTACGGAAGTAGAACTGCGGGCGGTAGTTGTTGAAGAACGGGGTGTGACGGCCACCCTCGTCCTTCGACAGGATGTAGGACTGCGCCTGGAACTCGGTGTGCGGCGTGACCGAACCCGGCTTGATGATGACCTGGCCGCGCTCGACGTCCTCGCGCTTGATGCCACGAAGAAGCAGACCGACGTTCTCACCGGCCTGGCCCTCGTCGAGCAGCTTGCGGAACATCTCGATGCCGGTGACCGTGGTGGTGGTCTTCTCCTGCTTGATGCCCACGATGTCAACGGTCTCGTTGACCTTGAGGACGCCACGCTCGATACGACCGGTGACGACGGTGCCACGACCAGTGATCGTGAAGACGTCCTCGATCGGCATCAGGAACGGCTTCTCGACGTCACGCTCGGGCTGCGGGATCGACTCGTCGACGGCCTTCATCAGGTCGAGGACGGTCTGGCCCCACTCCTTGTCACCCTCAAGAGCCTTGAGCGCCGAGACCTTGACGACCGGAAGGTCGTCGCCCGGGAACTCGTACTCGGAGAGGAGCTCACGGACCTCGAGCTCGACGAGCTCCAGGATCTCCTCGTCGTCCACCATGTCGGCCTTGTTCAGGGCGACAACGATGTACGGAACGCCGACCTGGCGGGCCAGGAGCACGTGCTCCTTGGTCTGCGGCATCGGGCCGTCGGTGGCCGCAACCACGAGGATGGCGCCGTCCATCTGCGCCGCACCCGTGATCATGTTCTTGATGTAGTCGGCGTGACCCGGGCAGTCGACGTGCGCGTAGTGACGCGACGCCGTCTGGTACTCGACGTGCGCGATCGAGATCGTGATACCGCGCTGGCGCTCCTCAGGAGCCTTGTCGATCTGGTCGAAGGCCGAGGCCTCGTTCAGGTCCGGGTACGCGTCGTGCAGCACCTTGGTAATGGCGGCCGTGAGGGTCGTCTTACCGTGGTCAATGTGACCGATGGTGCCGATGTTGACGTGCGGCTTAGTCCGCTCGAACTTCGCCTTCGCCACTGGGTCCTCCTGTGGAGTGGTTCTGTACGCCTTGCTTCATCGGCGCCAGGTGATCTTTGCTGGGATGCCGGGGCCGGGGGCATTCACCGCATTGCTTGCGCTCTGCGACGAATGCCCCGTCAGGCTCCGGTGACAAGCCTAAAGCGTGAGCTCGGGAGAGTTACTCGCCCTTGGCCTTCGCGATGATCTCCTCGGCGACGTTCCGCGGAACCTCGGCGTAGGAGTCGAACTGCATCGAGTAGCTTGCGCGACCCGAGGTCTTGCTGCGGAGGTCTCCGACGTAGCCGAACATCTCCGAGAGGGGCACGAGGCCCTTCACGACGCGAGCGCCGCTGCGCTCCTCCATGGCCTGGATCTGGCCACGGCGGGAGTTGAGGTCACCGATGACATCGCCCATGTAGTCCTCGGGCGTGGTGACCTCGACGGCCATCATCGGCTCGAGGAGCACGGGGGACGCCTTGCGAGCACCCTCCTTGAACGCCTGCGAACCGGCGATCTTGAAGGCGAGCTCGGAGGAGTCGACCTCGTGGTAACCACCGTCGAGAAGGGTGACGCGGACGCCGACCATCTCGTAACCGGCCAGGATGCCGAACTGCATGGCTTCCTGAGCACCCGCGTCCACCGAGGGGATGTACTCACGGGGGATGCGGCCACCGGTGACCTTGTTGACGAACTCGTAGGACGCGTCGCCACCCTCGATGGGCTCAAGGGCGATCTGCACCTTCGCGAACTGGCCGGTACCACCAGTCTGCTTCTTGTGCGTGTAGTCGATGCGCTCGACGGCCTTGCGGATCGTCTCGCGGTACGCGACCTGGGGCTTGCCGACGTTCGCCTCGACGCGGAACTCGCGCTTCATGCGGTCGACGAGCACCTCGAGGTGAAGCTCGCCCATACCACCGATGATGGTCTGGCCGGTCTCCTCGTCCGAGTGGACCTGGAAGGAGGGGTCCTCCTCCGAGAGACGCTGGATGGCTACACCCAGCTTCTCCTGGTCACCCTTGGACTTCGGCTCGATGGCGACCTGGATGACCGGCGCCGGGAAGTCCATGGACTCCAGGATCACCGGCTGCTTGTCGTCGCACAGCGTCTCACCGGTGGTGGTCTGCTTCAGACCCATGACGGCGACGATGTCACCGGCACCCACCGAGGGGATCTCCTCACGCTTGTTCGCGTGCATGCGGTAGATCTTGCCGATGCGCTCCTTCTTGCCCTTGACCGAGTTCAGCACCGCGGTGCCGGCCTCGAGGCGACCGGAGTAGATCCGGACGAAGGTGAGCTTGCCGAGGTGCGGGTCGCTCGCGATCTTGAACGCCAGGCCGGAGAACGGCTCGTCGTCCGAGGGCTTGCGCTTGACGACAACCTCGGGGTCCTTGACGTCGTGGCCCTCGATGGCCTCGACGTCCAGGGGGGAAGGCAGGTAGCGGACGACCGCGTCGAGCAGGGGCTGGACGCCCTTGTTCTTGAACGCCGTGCCACAGAACACCGGGGTGACGGTCACGGAGCCCGCGCCGCCCTTCGATGCGAGGGTGATCCGGCGGATCGCCTCGTACAGCTGCTCCTCGGTGGGCTCAACGCCCTCCAGGTACAGCTCCATCATCTGGTCGTCGTTCTCGGAAACGGCCTCGAGCAGCTTGCCGCGCCACTCCTGAGCCGCCTCGATGTGGGTGTCCGGGATGTCGACGGTGTCGTACATCTCGCCCTTGATGGCCTCTTCCGGCCACACAAAGGCCTTCATCGACACGAGGTCGACGACGCCCTTGAAGTCGGCTTCGGCACCGATGGGGAGCTGCATGACGAGCGGGACCGCACCGAGGCGGTCGACGATCATGTCGACGCAGCGGTGGAACTCGGCACCCGTACGGTCGAGCTTGTTGACGAAGCAGATACGCGGGACGCCGTAGCGGTCCGCCTGACGCCAGACGGTCTCGGACTGCGGCTCGACGCCGGCGACACCGTCGAACACGGTGACAGCGCCGTCGAGGACGCGGAGCGAACGCTCCACCTCGACGGTGAAGTCGACGTGACCCGGGGTGTCGATGATGTTGATGGTGTGGTCAACATCATCGAGCGGCCAGTGACAGGTCGTCGCGGCGGACGTGATCGTGATGCCGCGCTCCTGCTCCTGCTCCATCCAGTCCATCGTGGCAGCGCCGTCGTGGACCTCACCGATCTTGTACGAAACGCCGGTGTAGAACAGGATCCGCTCAGTGGTGGTCGTCTTGCCCGCGTCGATGTGGGCCATGATCCCAATGTTGCGGACCTTGGCCAGGTCAAGCGAAGTGGTGGCCATAAGGCTCAATCTTCTCTCGGTCTCGATGTGGGTAGCGACTACCAGCGGTAGTGCGCGAAGGCCTTGTTGGACTCGGCCATCTTGTGGGTGTCCTCGCGCTTCTTGACAGCAGCGCCAAGACCGTTGGAGGCGTCGAGCAGCTCGTTCATGAGGCGCTCGGTCATCGTCTTCTCGCGGCGGGCGCGGGAGTAACCCACGACCCAGCGCAGCGCGAGGGTGGCGGCGCGACCGGGCTTGACCTCGATCGGCACCTGGTAGGTGGCGCCACCGACACGGCGGGACTTGACCTCGAGCGAGGGCTTGACGTTCTCAAGCGCGCGCTTCAGCGTGATGACCGGGTCGTTGCCGGTCTTCTCGCGGAGGCCTTCCATGGCGCCGTACACGATCCGCTCGGCAGTGGAACGCTTGCCGTTGAGCAGGATCTTGTTGATCAGCGAGGTGACAAGAGGAGAACCGTAGACCGGGTCGATGATGACCGGGCGCTTCGGGGCGGGGCCCTTACGAGGCATTCTTACTTCTCCTTCTTGGCGCCGTAGCGGCTGCGGGCCTGCTTGCGGTTCTTGACGCCCTGGGTGTCAAGGGAGCCGCGGATGATCTTGTAACGAACACCCGGCAGGTCCTTCACACGGCCACCACGCACGAGCACGATGGAGTGCTCCTGCAGGTTGTGTCCCTCACCCGGGATGTAGGCCGTGACCTCGATGCCGGAGGTCAGACGCACACGCGCGACCTTACGGAGTGCCGAGTTCGGCTTCTTCGGGGTGGTCGTGAACACACGCGTGCAGACGCCGCGGCGCTGGGGCGAACCCTCGAGCGCGGGCGTCTTGTTCTTCTCGACCTTGTCCTGCCGGCCCTTCCGGACCAGCTGCTGGATCGTAGGCACTACTTCTCCGGTTTCTGTGTGCCGTTCGTGAAACTAACCTGGAACGTCGCCGACCCACGCGGTCGGGTGTGTCGAATGCTGCAGGCTCCTGCCCTAAGACAGGAGGGGCGCAGATTGCGGTGGCCAAAAGACAGGCTCGCCATGCGGTTGAGGACACGCACACGAGCCCAGGCACACCCCAGGCACAAGGTCTGAGCGTACCTACCTCACGGACTCCGGTCAAAACAAATGCTGTCCACGACGACGCACCGCGCGTGACATTGCCGACAGTACCCTGGTTCCCGCACCGACGGACAACGCCGCAGGGCGGCCACCCCGTGCGAAACGGGGTGACCGCCCTGCGGACGGGACACGCGCCTTACTGGTTGTACGGACCGTAGTCGTAGTCCTCCAGCGGAACGGCCTGGCCGGAGCCCGTGCCGAACGGCGAGTAGTCGATGTCGTCGTAGCCGACGGCCGAGTACATCGCGGCCTTGGCCTCCTCGGTCGGCTCGACCCGGATGTTGCGGTAGCGGGACAGACCCGTACCGGCCGGGATGAGCTTACCGATGATGACGTTCTCCTTGAGGCCGATCAGGGAGTCCGACTTGGCGTTGATCGCCGCGTCGGTCAGAACCCTGGTCGTCTCCTGGAAGGACGCCGCCGACAGCCACGACTCGGTGGCGAGCGAGGCCTTGGTGATACCCATCAGCTGCGGACGGCCGGAGGCGGGGTGACCGCCCTCGGTGACCACACGACGGTTCTCGGTCTCGAACTTCGAGCGCTCGACGAGCTCGCCCGGCAGCAGCTCCGCGTCGCCGGACTCGATGATCGTCACCCGGCGCAGCATCTGCCGGATGATGATCTCGATGTGCTTGTCGTGGATCGACACACCCTGCGAGTTGTAGACCTTCTGGACCTCGCCGACCAGGTGGACCTGGACCGCGCGCTGACCGAGGATCCGCAGCACGTCGTGCGGGTTGGTGGCACCCACGGTGAGCTTCTGGCCCACCTCGACGTGGTCGCCCTCGCCCACCAGCAGACGGGCGCGCTTCGAGATCGGGAACGGCGTCTCTTCGCTGCCGTCGTCCGGGGTGACGACGATCTTCTTGGTCTTCTCGGTCTCCTCGATCCGGATGCGGCCTGCCGCCTCCGAGATCGGGGCGACACCCTTGGGCGTACGGGCTTCGAAGAGCTCGACGACTCGGGGCAGACCCTGGGTGATGTCGTCACCGGCCACACCACCGGTGTGGAAGGTACGCATCGTCAGCTGGGTACCGGGCTCACCGATGGACTGGGCGGCGATGATGCCGACCGCCTCACCGATGTCGACCAGCTTGCCGGTGGCGAGCGAGCGTCCGTAGCAGAAGGCACAGGTGCCGACCGCGGACTCACAGGTCAGGACCGAACGGGTCTTGACCTCCTCGACGCCGGCGCCCACCAGGGCGTCGATCAGGACGTCACCGAGGTCGACGTTGGCAGGCGCGATGACCTTGCCGTCGACGACGACGTCCTCGGCGAGCATGCGGGCGTAGACCGAGGTCTCGACGTCCTCCGTCTTGCGGAGCACACCGTCCGCACCCTTGACGGCGATCTTCAGCTTGAGGCCGCGGTCGGTGCCGCAGTCCTCCTCGCGAATGATCACGTCCTGCGAGACGTCCACCAGACGACGGGTCAGGTAACCCGAGTCGGCGGTACGCAGGGCGGTGTCCGCCAGACCCTTACGGGCACCGTGCGTGGAGATGAAGTACTCCAGAACGGTCAGGCCCTCACGGAACGACGCCTTGATGGGACGCGGGATCGTCTCGTTCTTCGCGTTCGACACCAGACCACGCATACCCGCGATCTGACGCATCTGCATCATGTTTCCTCGGGCACCCGAGTCAACCATCATGAAGATGGGGTTCGTCTTCGGGAAGTTCGCGTTCATCGCCTCGGCAACCTCGTTGGTCGCCTTGGTCCAGATCGCGATGAGTTCCTGCGTGCGTTCGTCCTTGGTGATCAGACCGCGCTCGTACTGCTTCTGGACCTTCTCGTCCTGCGCCTCGTAGCCCTGGACGATGGCCTTCTTGGCCTCCGGCACGACGATGTCCGAAACGGAGACGGTGACGCCGGAACGGGTCGCCCAGTGGAAACCGGCCGCCTTCAGGTTGTCGAGCGTCGCCGCCACGATGACCTTGGGGTAGCGCTCGGCCAGGTCGTTGACGATCTCGGAGAGCTGCTTCTTGCCCACCGAGTAGTCGACGAACGGGTAGTCCTCGGGCAGCAGCTCGTTGAAGAGCGCGCGGCCCAGGCTCGTACGCAGCCGGAAGGTGTCACCCGGCTGGTACTCGGGCTCGCCCTCTTCGGCGACCGGCGGCACCCAGCCGCGCGGCGGGATGGTGCCCACCGGGAAGCGGATGTCGACCTGCGTCTGGAGCGAGAGCTCCCGGGCGTCGAACGCCATGATCGCCTCGGCGGTGGAACCGAACGCGCGGCCCTGACCGATGACCTTGCGCTCCTCCTCGTCCGTGGTGAGGAAGAACAGTCCCAGCACCATGTCCTGGGTCGGCATGGTGACGGGACGACCGTCGGCCGGCTTCAGGATGTTGTTCGAGGACAGCATCAGGATGCGGGCCTCGGCCTGCGCCTCCGCGGAGAGCGGCAGGTGCACGGCCATCTGGTCACCGTCGAAGTCCGCGTTGAACGCGGTGCAGACGAGCGGGTGGATCTGGATGGCCTTGCCCTCGACCAGCTGCGGCTCGAAGGCCTGGATGCCGAGGCGGTGCAGGGTCGGTGCACGGTTCAGCAGCACCGGGTGCTCAGCGATGACCTCTTCGAGGACGTCGTACACCACGGTGCGGCCGCGCTCGACCATGCGCTTGGCCGACTTGATGTTCTGCGCGTGGTTCAGGTCGACCAGGCGCTTCATCACGAACGGCTTGAAGAGCTCCAGTGCCATGGCCTTCGGCAGACCGCACTGGTGCAGCTTCAGCTGCGGACCGACGACGATCACGGAACGCGCGGAGTAGTCCACACGCTTACCGAGAAGGTTCTGACGGAAACGACCCTGCTTGCCCTTGAGCATGTCGCTCAGGGACTTCAGCGGGCGGTTACCGGGACCGGTGACCGGGCGACCACGGCGGCCGTTGTCGAACAGCGCGTCGACGGCCTCCTGCAGCATCCGCTTCTCGTTGTTCACGATGATCTCGGGGGCACCGAGGTCAAGGAGACGCTTGAGGCGGTTGTTGCGGTTGATCACGCGGCGGTACAGGTCGTTCAGGTCGGAGGTCGCGAAGCGGCCACCGTCCAGCTGCACCATCGGACGCAGGTCCGGCGGGATGACCGGCACGCAGTCGAGCACCATGCCCTTGGGGCTGTTGCTGGTCTGCAGGAACGCGGAGACGACCTTGAGGCGCTTGAGCGCACGGGTCTTCTTCTGGCCCTTGCCGGTACGGATGATCTCGCGGAGGCGCTCGGCCTCCTCGTTGAGGTCGAAGGACTCCAGGCGCTTCTGCAGGGCAGCGGCACCCATGGAGCCGTCGAAGTACGTGCCGAAGCGGTCACGCAGCTCGCGGTAGAGCAGCTCGTCGCCCTCGAGGTCCTGGACCTTGAGGTTCTTGAAGCGGTTCCACACCTCGTCGAGACGGTCGATCTCGCGCTGCGCACGGTCGCGCAGCTGCTTCATCTCACGCTCGGCACCTTCGCGCACCTTGCGGCGCACGTCGGCCTTGGCGCCCTCGGCCTCGAGCTCGGCCAGGTCGGTCTCGAGCTTCTTGGCGCGGGCCTCCAGGTCGGAGTCGCGACGGTTCTCCACCTGCTGACGCTCGACGGAGACGTGCGCCTCCAGCGAGGGCAGGTCACGCGTACGGCGCTCCTCGTCCACGAACGTGATCATGTACGCGGCGAAGTAGATGACCTTTTCGAGGTCCTTCGGCGCGAGATCAAGCAGGTAGCCGAGGCGCGACGGGACGCCCTTGAAGTACCAGATATGGGTGACGGGAGCGGCAAGCTCGATGTGGCCCATGCGCTCACGACGCACCTTGGCGCGCGTGACCTCCACGCCACAACGCTCACAAATGATGCCCTTGAAGCGGACACGCTTGTACTTGCCGCAGTAGCACTCCCAGTCCCGGGTCGGACCGAAGATCTTCTCGCAGAAGAGTCCGTCCTTCTCGGGCTTGAGCGTGCGGTAGTTGATGGTCTCCGGCTTCTTCACTTCGCCGTGCGACCAGGTCCGGATGTCGTCCGCGGTGGCAAGGCCGATCCGCAGCTCGTCGAAGAAGTTGACGTCGAGCACTTGTCGTCAATCCCTCTTTCGGGGTCGAGTCTCAATCAATGGTCTGAACGGGTCCGGGGCAGGGCCGGGGCCTCATGAGCGAGGCCCCGGCCAGACCCGTCAGACCTCTTCGACGCTGCTCGGCTCGCGCCGGGACAGGTCGATACCGAGCTCCTCCGCCGCGCGGAAGACGTCCTCGTCCGTGTCACGCATCTCGATGGACATGCCGTCCGAGGAGAGCACCTCCACGTTGAGGCAGAGCGACTGCATTTCCTTGATGAGCACCTTGAAGGACTCGGGGATGCCCGGCTCGGGGATGTTCTCGCCCTTGACGATGGCCTCGTAGACCTTCACGCGGCCGGTCACGTCGTCGGACTTGATCGTCAGCAGCTCCTGGAGGGCGTAAGCGGCGCCATATGCCTCCAGCGCCCACACCTCCATCTCACCGAAGCGCTGTCCACCGAACTGAGCCTTACCACCCAGCGGCTGCTGGGTGATCATGGAGTAGGGACCCGTCGAGCGAGCGTGCAGCTTGTCGTCGACGAGGTGGTGGAGCTTGAGGATGTACATGTACCCGACCGAAACCGGCTCCGGGAACGGCTCGCCGGAGCGGCCGTCGAACAGATGGGCCTTGCCGGAGGGCTGCACCAGGCGGTCGCCGTCGCGGTTCGGGATCGTGGCCTCGAAGAGACCGGAGATCTCGTCCTCGCGCGCACCGTCGAAGACGGGCGTGGCGACGTTGGTGCCGGGGGCGACCTGGTCGGCGCCGATGGCCTGCAGGCGCTTGGCCCACTCGTCACCGAGGCCGGAGACGTCCCAGCCGCGGCTGGCGAGCCAGCCGAGGTGGATCTCCAGGACCTGTCCCGGGTTCATTCGGGAGGGGACACCCAGCGGGTTGAGGATGATGTCGACCGGGGTGCCGTCCTCCAGGAACGGCATGTCCTCGATCGGGAGGATCTTCGAGATGACGCCCTTGTTGCCGTGACGGCCGGCAAGCTTGTCACCATCGGTGATCTTGCGCTTCTGCGCGACGTAGACGCGGACCAGCTGGTTCACGCCCGGCGGCAGCTCGTCGCCCTCTTCGCGGTCGAAGACGCGGACGCCGATGACCTTGCCGATCTCGCCGTGCGGGACCTTCAGCGAGGTGTCGCGCACCTCGCGCGCCTTCTCACCGAAGATCGCGCGGAGCAGACGCTCCTCGGGGGTCAGCTCGGTCTCGCCCTTGGGCGTGACCTTGCCGACGAGGATGTCACCGGCGACGACCTCGGCACCGATACGGATGATGCCGCGCTCGTCGAGGTCCGCGAGGACCTCTTCGGAGACGTTCGGGATGTCCCGGGTGATCTCCTCCGGGCCGAGCTTGGTGTCACGGGCGTCGACCTCGTGCTCCTCGATGTGGATCGAGGAGAGGACGTCGTCCTGCACGAGGCGCTGCGACAGGATGATCGCGTCCTCGTAGTTGTGACCCTCCCACGGCATGAACGCCACGAGCAGGTTCTTGCCGAGCGCCATCTCACCGTTCTCGGTGGCCGGCCCGTCGGCGAGGACCTGACCCTCGATGACCCGGTCGCCCTCGGAGACGACGACCTTCTGGTTGACCGAGGTGCCCTGGTTGGAGCGCGAGAACTTGGCGATGCGGTACGTGGTGTACGTGCCGTCGTCGTTGGTGACGGTGATGTAGTCCGCGGAGACCTCCTGGACGACACCGTCCTTCTCGGCCTTCAGGACGTCACCGGCGTCGGTGGCGCAGCGGTACTCCATGCCCGTGCCGACGAGCGGGGCCTCCGACTTGATCAGCGGCACCGCCTGACGCATCATGTTCGCGCCCATGAGGGCACGGTTGGCGTCGTCGTGCTCCAGGAAGGGGATCATCGCGGTGGCGACGGACACCATCTGGCGCGGCGAGACGTCCATGTAGTCGACGTCGTCGCCCGGGATGTAGTCGACCTCTCCGCCACGACGGCGGACCAGGACGCGGGGCTCGGTGAACCGCATGTCCTCGGAGAGCGTCGCGTTCGCCTGGGCGATCACGAAGCGGTCTTCCTCGTCGGCGGTGATGTAGTCGACCTCGTCGGTGACCCGGCCGTCGACGACCTTGCGGTACGGCGTCTCGATGAAGCCGAACGCGTTGACACGTCCGTACGAGGCGAGCGAACCGATCAGACCGATGTTCGGGCCTTCAGGGGTCTCGATCGGGCACATGCGACCGTAGTGGGACGGGTGCACGTCACGGACCTCGAAGCCGGCCCGCTCGCGGGAGAGACCACCCGGACCAAGAGCCGACAGACGGCGCTTGTGGGTGAGGCCCGACAGCGGGTTGTTCTGGTCCATGAACTGCGACAGCTGGCTGGTGCCGAAGAACTCCTTGATGGAGGCGACGACCGGCCGGATGTTGATCAGGGTCTGCGGCGTGATCGCCTCGACGTCCTGGGTCGTCATGCGCTCACGCACGACGCGCTCCATACGGGCGAGACCCGTACGGACCTGGTTCTGGATGAGCTCGCCGACGTTACGCAGGCGACGGTTGCCGAAGTGGTCGATGTCGTCGGTCTCGACGACGATCGAACGACCGGACTCACCGACCGTCTCGGTCTCCCCGGCGTGCAGCTTGACCAGGTACTTGATGGTCGCGATGACGTCGTCGGAGGTGAGCACGCCGGCGTCCAGCGGCTCTTCGGCGCCGAGCTTCTTGTTCACCTTGTAGCGGCCGACCTTCGCGAGGTCGTAGCGCTTCGGGTTGAAGTAGAGGTTCTCGAGCAGCGTCTGAGCAGCCTCGCGGGTGGGCGGCTCGCCCGGGCGCAGCTTGCGGTAGATGTCGAGGAGCGCGTCGTCCTGGCCCTGGGTGTGGTCCTTCTCCAGGGTGGCGCGCATGGACTCGTACTCGCCGAACTCCTCGAGGATCTGCTCGGTGGTCCAACCGAGAGCCTTCAGGAGAACGGTCACGGACTGCTTGCGCTTGCGGTCGATGCGGACACCGACCATGTCGCGCTTGTCGATCTCCATCTCCAGCCAGGCACCCCGGGACGGGATGATCTTGGCGGAGAAGATGTCCTTGTCGGACGTCTTGTCGATCGAGGAGTCGAAGTAGACACCCGGCGAGCGCACGAGCTGCGACACGACGACACGCTCGGTGCCGTTGATGACGAAGGTGCCCTTGTTGGTCATGAGCGGGAAGTCGCCCATGAAGACCGTCTGGGACTTGATCTCGCCGGTCTCGTTGTTGGTGAACTCGGCCGTGACGAAGAGCGGGGCGGCGAACGTGAAGTCGCGCTCCTTGCACTCGTCGATCGAGTTCTTCGGGGGCTCGAAGCGGTGGTCGCGGAACGTAAGCGACATCGACCCGGAGAAGTCCTCAATCGGTGAAATCTCCTCGAAGATTTCCTCCAGGCCGGACTTGGTGGGGACGTCTTGTCCACTGTCCAGAGCAGCCTCGACGCGAGCCTTCCACGCGGCATTGCCGAGGAGCCAGTCAAAGCTCTCGGTCTGCAGCGCGAGGAGGTTCGGAACCTCGAGGGGCTCCTTGATCTTTGCAAAAGAGATGCGCAGCGGGGCGGTGCTGGCACCGTTGTTCGTATTCGCGGTCGAGGCGTTGCGCGAGGCGGCCAAGAGGGGGTCCTTCCGAGGGCTCGGACTCACTACGCGCGTACCGGTCCCACGTTGGACACGAAGACGGAAATCCCAGGTCAGTGGAGAATCAGTCATCGGTGCTCAAGCGTGGGCATGCCCCTGGTGACGGGCAGGAGGCAGCTAACAGGCAGCGCAAAGGGTCAGTGTAGCCAAACGGCACACTGATGTCCAGTCCGGGTTCTCAGAGACCCTCGAAGCTCGCAACAGCTGTTCTCAACACCTATGAATCGCCCTCGCGCGGATGCGCTCTTCTTTACTGCCCTCTTCGTCAACGATCCATGCCTCGGATCCGGATCGATGTGACGACGCGTCCTGAGAATTGCGCGCCGCGTGCGGTTCGTCAAGGCCCCCCTGCCAGGACAGAGCCCCGAGACCCTCATCCGCCGCCCCTCGGCACCGGCCGCAAGCCTCCGTCAGAGGCGTACGGCGAAGATCACCCTACTCGTCAGCCACGGAAGAGCAAGGCGAGCGCCTCGGGTACGCCGAAAGGCGACCACCCGGATGGGTGATCGCCCTTCGCGATGTGACGTCCGTGCCGTGCGGCACGAGCAGTCCAGACGAGTCAGAAGACTCTCAGGGTCACTTGACCTCGACCGAGGCGCCAGCGGCCTTGAGGGACTCGGCAGCCTTCTCGGCGGCCTCCTTCGCGACCTTCTCGAGGACCGGCTTCGGGGTGCCGTCGACGAGGTCCTTGGCCTCCTTGAGACCCAGCGAGGTCAGCTCACGCACGACCTTGATGACCTGGATCTTCTTCTCGCCGGCGCCGGTGAGGATGACGTCGAACTCGTCCTGCTCCTCGACGGCCTCGGCGGCGGCAGCAGCGCCACCGGCGGCGGCAACGGCGACCGGAGCGGCAGCCTTGACGTCGAACTTCTCCTCGAACGCCTTGACGAACTCGGAGAGCTCGATGAGGGTCAGGGTCTCGAACTGCTCGAGCAGCTCGTCCTGGGACAGCTTCGCCATGATGGCGTCCTTCCACTAAGTCGGCAGGTGCCGGGTGTATATGAAGGCGGGCGTACGGGCCCGCTGCGAGCCGTGGGGCGGAGTGTTACTCCGCCACCTCGGCGTCGGCGGGAGCCGGCGTACCGGCACCGCCCTGCTCGACCTTGGCGCGAAGGGCGTCCGCGGTGCGGACGAACTCCGACAGAGGGGCCTGGAAAGTCGCCGCGGCCTTGGCCATCGACGCCTTGATTCCACCGGCCACCTTGGCGAGCAGAACCTCGCGGGACTCGAGGTCCGCAAGCTTCTTGATCTCATCGGCGGACAGCGCCTTACCGTCAAGGACACCGCCCTTGATGATGAGGTTCGGGTTGTCCTTGGCGAAGTCACGAAGACCCTTCGCCGACTCCACCGGGTCACCGGTGACGAAGGCAACCGCCGTCGGACCTGCGAACAGGTCGTCCAGCGTGTCGATCCCGGCCTCGTTGGCCGCAATCTTGGTCAGCGTGTTCTTCACCACGGCGTACTGGGCGTTCTCACCGAGCGAACGGCGCAGCTGCTTGAGCTGTGCCACGGTGAGACCCCGGTACTCGGTCAGCACAGCGGCGTTCGAGCTGCGGAACTGGTCCGCGAGCTCGGCTACCGCGGCAGCCTTGTCGGGCCTTGCCATGAGCGTCGGCCTCCTTCCGGGTGATGAGGACCGCTCAGAAGGGGCCGGGAAAGACGAAACGCCCCGGCACAAGTGCCAGGGCGCAGCTCGACCGGACGAGGTCCGGGAGCTTTCCACAGTCACCTGCGCAGGTCGTCCGCACTCAACGGATCCTTCGGTCACTGTCCCCTCTTGCGAGAGCACAGCAACGACCAGCGGTCTTTGGCTTCTGTAGGAGAGTACGCGACCGGGGTCGCGCCGAGCAAATCCGTCCCGGTTCGGGCGGTGCGGGAGGTTTAAGACGCGCCCGCGGTGCTGCCCTGCTGCTGCTCCAGGAGCTTCTGGAAGTCGACGGTGTCGGAGGCCGGGGGCTCCTCGACCGTGACGTCGGTGCCGTAGTCGCTGTAGAACACCGTGGAGTTCAGCTCGCCGGTCTTCATCCGGCCGCGCTCGGTCTTCTTCACCAGCAGATCGTCCTTGTCGACCCAGATGTCGACCTTCTCCGTCGTGATGCCGGCGTCGCTCAGCTGCTTCTTGAACTCGGCGAGCTGATCGGCATCGATGGCGGAGTTCTTCGCGGTCAGCTCGGCGACGTCGACCGTGCCGGAGTAGTGCGTCGTGGTGACGCCCCGTACGTCCTCCTGGCCGACCTTCTTCACGTCGCCCGAGGCCAGCAGTGCCTTCACTCCCTGGCCGGGGGTGCTGCTCTGCAGCTGGTCCTTCATCACCTCGCCGGAGGCGCCCGCCAGCTTGGCCAGGTCGTCGTAGGAGTAGCGGATCCAGTGCTTGCCGCCCGACTGCCTCGCGAACGCCTCGCCCATGTTGGCGACGTACCCGTCCTTGAAGTAGCGGGCCTGCATCGTGCCGTCGCCGCCGGACTGCTTCAGCGCATCGCCCATGGTGCCGCCGGTGTACGTGATCTTCATCGAGCCGGTCATGCCGTCGGACCAGTCCATGACACCGGTCTGCTTCATGGACATCGTCGTGCCCATCACCGTGGTGCCTTCGATCCTCGCCGAGCTGGCACCGCTGGTCTTCTTCTGCACACTGCGCAGCGCCGCGATCGGGTCGGCCTTGACGACGCCACCGGCGCCGCTCTTGCCGCTGCTGGTGTCGTCCCCTCCCCCGCAGGCCGCCACCGACGTCAGCGCCACTGCCACCGCAGCCGACAGACACACGCGTCGCACGGTCATGGTCGTCACCTTGTTCTCCACCCCTCGCTCCTTACGGTCGCTTCACGCTAACGCACGGTTCCGACCGCCACTGCTGCGTACAAAAACGAGGACGGGCCCCGCACCTCGAAAGGTTGCGGGGCCCGTCCCATGTCACACGTGACGCGGCTTGTCGCCGAGCGCGAAGGCTCAGACGGCGGCCGGGTCCTCCTCGGCGAGGAGGTTACGGGTGCGGTTGGCGTCCAGCGGGATGCCGGGGCCCATCGTGGTGGCCAGGGTGGCCTTCTTGATGTAGCGGCCCTTGGCGGCGGACGGCTTGAGACGGAGAATCTCGTCCAGCGCCGCGGCGTAGTTCTCGACCAGCTTCGTCTCGTCGAAGGAGACCTTGCCGATGATGAAGTGCAGGTTCGAGTGCTTGTCGACGCGGAACTCGATCTTGCCGCCCTTGATCTCGTTGACAGCCTTCACGACGTCGGGGGTGACGGTGCCCGTCTTCGGGTTCGGCATCAGACCACGCGGACCGAGCACGCGGCCGAGGCGGCCGACCTTGCCCATGAGGTCCGGAGTGGCGACGACGGCGTCGAAGTCCAGACGGCCCTTCGCCACCTCGTCGATGAGCTCGTCGGCGCCGACGATGTCGGCGCCCGCGGCTTCCGCGGCCGCAGCACGGTCACCGGTCGCGAAGACCAGGACCCGGGCGGTCTTGCCGGTGCCGTGCGGGAGGTTCACGGTGCCACGGACCATCTGGTCGGCCTTGCGCGGGTCTACACCCAGGCAGAACGCGACCTCGACGGTGCCGTCGAACTTGGTGCTGGCGGTGTCCTTGGCGAGACGGACGGCCTCGAGGGGGGCGTAGTTGCGCTCCCGGTCGATCTTGGCGTCCGCAGCGCGGAGGTTCTTGCTGCGCTTCACTGCTGCTCCTGTGGTTTCAAGTGTGGAGGCGTGGTACGGGCCAGCGCTTGGCCCTACCACTGGGGGACTACGGGGCTGATCAGCCCTCGACCGTGATGCCCATGGAACGGGCGGTGCCGGCGATGATCTTCGACGCGGCGTCCAGGTCGTTGGCGTTCAGGTCGGGCATCTTGACCGTGGCGATCTCGCGGACCTGGGCGCTCGTGAGCTTCGCGACCTTGGTCTTGTGCGGCTCGCCGGAGCCCTTGTCCACACCTGCGGCCTTGAGGATGAGCTTGGCAGCCGGCGGGGTCTTCGTCACGAAGGTGAAGGAGCGGTCGTCGTAGACCGTGATCTCCACCGGCACGACCATGCCACGCTGCGACTCGGTCGCGGCGTTGTAGGCCTTGCAGAACTCCATGATGTTGACGCCGTGCTGGCCGAGCGCGGGGCCGACCGGCGGGGCCGGGTTGGCCGCGCCGGCGTTGATCTGGAGCTTGATAAGCCCCGTGACCTTCTTCTTCTTCTTGGGAGGCATTGCTCTCTCCGGGTCCTAGTGAGAGTTTTTCGCCGTCATCCGGATCATCCGGATGCAGGCATACCGCACAACGATAACGGGTATAGCTGCGCGACCAAAAACCGAGCAGGTCAGAGAGGCTCTACAGCCTGTCTGACCTGCTCGGTAGGCATGTGTCCAGAAGTCGGCGAAAACCGTCAGTTCTTCTGGATCTGGTCGAAGCTGAGCTCGACCGGGGTCTCGCGACCGAAGATCTCGACGAGGCCCTTGACCTTCTTCGAGTCGGCGTTGATCTCGTTGATCGTCGCCTGCAGCGTCGCGAACGGGCCGTCGGTGACGGTGACCGAGTCGCCCACCTCGAAGTCCAGCACCTGGACCTCGACCTTGCGGGACGGAACCGGCTTGCCCTCGGCCTCGGCAGCCTCGCGGGCGGCCTTCTCCTCGGCCTCCGGGGCGAGCATCTTGACGATCTCGTCCAGGGTCAGCGGGTACGGGTCGTAGGCGTTGCCCACGAAGCCGGTGACACCGGGAGTGTTGCGCACGACGCCCCAGGACTCGTTCGTCAGGTCCATGCGCACCAGGACGTAACCCGGGAGCTTGTTCTGACGGACGTTCTTCCGCTCGCCGTTCTTGATCTGGACGATCTCTTCCTCGGGCACTTCGGCCTGGTAGATGAAGTCCTCGACGTTGAGCGAGACGGCGCGCTGCTCCAGGTTGGCCTTCACACGCTTCTCGTAACCGGCGTACGTGTGGATGACGTACCACTCGCCGGGGAGACCACGGAGCTCTTCACGCAGAGCGGTGACGGCGTCGATGGGAGCGGCCGGCTCGGCCTCTTCCTCGGTCTCGTCGTCGTCCTCGGCGGCCTCGTCCTCGCCGGACTCCTCATCGGAGTCGTCCTCGGCGGCCTCGTCCTCGACGTTCACGGCGGGCTCACCCGCGGCGTCGGCGTCGGCAGCTTCGGCCTGGTCCGGCTCCACAGCGTCAGCCGCCTCGACGATCTCGGCCTCGGCCTCGGCGGACTCGAAGGCGCCCGCCGTCGGCTCGACAGCGTCGTTCAGGTTCGGGTCAGACACGGTGGCTGCTTCTTCCTGGATACAAATGGGTGGAACATGCGAAAGGGGCGCCCATGAGGCGCCCTCCGCGGGATCAGCCGAAGACGTACTTGATGACCCGCTGGAATCCGAAGTCAATCACGGTCACAAGACCAATCATGACGACCACGAAGACAATCACCACGGACGTGTACGTCGTCAGCTGGTTGCGAGTCGGCCAGACAACCTTGCGCAACTCGGCGACGATCTGGCGGTAGAACAGCGCGAGACGGCCCATGGGGCCCTTCTTACCGCGCTTGCCGCCCTTCCGAGTCCTCTTCTTCGACTCGGGTACTTCGTCCTCGGCATCAGGCATGTCGATGGAGCCCACGGCGTCCGTCACGCTACTCACCTGATTCCGGGTCATGGCCGTGCCGCGCCCGGTGGAGCCGCACGGCGGTGCATTGAAGTACGTACATGCGCACACATCCTGGCGAAGGAGTGTGTAGCAGGGCCGGAGGGACTTGAACCCCCAACCGCTGGTTTTGGAGACCAGTGCTCTACCAATTGAGCTACGACCCTTTGTGGTTTCCACCAACCTACCGCATCTTCCCCGATGCTCCGGGTGCAGGAACGGTGTGGCTGGTGAAGGCCAACGACAGGTGAGTGTACGTGCTCAGCGGCCCGGCGTCGAACAGATAGCTCCGGACAACTCCTGTCCGGTTCTTGTCCGCATGCTGTCCGGGTGCTGTCCGGTCCCTGAAACCCATGTGCCGGCAGGGATTGCGGTCTGGGAGCATGAGGCCCATGAGCGCTGCAACTTCTCCCTCCGAGCGCCGGGTCTCAGCCCGCATCGGTGCAATCTCCGAGTCCGCCACTCTGGCCGTCGACGCCAAGGCCAAGGCCCTCAAGGCCGCCGGCCGTCCGGTGATCGGCTTCGGTGCCGGTGAGCCCGACTTCCCGACCCCCGGCTACATCGTCGATGCCGCGGTCGAGGCCTGCCGCAACCCGAAGTACCACCGCTACACCCCGGCGGGCGGGCTCCCCGAGCTCAAGGCCGCCATTGCAGAGAAGACGCTGCGCGACTCCGGTTACCAGGTCGACGCCTCCCAGATCCTGGTGACCAATGGCGGCAAGCAGGCAATCTACGAGGCGTTCGCCGCGATCCTCGACCCGGGCGACGAGGTCATCGTCCCTGCGCCCTACTGGACCACCTACCCCGAGTCGATCCGTCTTGCCGGCGGTGTCCCGGTGGAGGTCGTGGCCGACGAGACCACCGGCTACCGGGTCTCCGTCGAGCAGCTGGAGGCGGCGCGCACCGAGCGCACGAAGGTCGTTCTGTTCGTCTCCCCGTCGAACCCGACCGGTGCGGTGTACAGCGAGGCCGACGCCAAGGCGATCGGCGAGTGGGCCGTCGAGCACGGTCTGTGGGTGCTGACCGACGAGATCTACGAGCACCTGGTCTACGGCACCGCGACGTTCACCTCGCTGCCCGCGCTCGTGCCCGCCCTGCGCGACAAGTGCATCGTGGTCAACGGTGTCGCCAAGACCTACGCCATGACCGGCTGGCGCGTCGGCTGGCTCATCGGCCCGAAGGATGTCGTCAAGGCCGCGACCAACCTGCAGTCGCACGCCACGTCCAACGTCTCCAACGTCGCTCAGGTCGCCGCGCTGGCCGCCGTCTCGGGGAGCCTGGACGCGGTCGCCGAGATGCGGACCGCCTTCGACCGCCGCCGGCAGACCATCGTGCGGATGCTCAACGAGATCGACGGCGTGCTGTGCCCGGAGCCCGAGGGCGCGTTCTACGCGTACCCGTCGGTGAAGGCGCTGCTCGGCAAGGAGATCCGCGGCAAGCGCCCGGCCAGCTCGGTCGAGCTGGCGGCGCTGATCCTGGACGAGGCCGAGGTCGCGGTCGTTCCGGGCGAGGCCTTCGGCACACCGGGCTACCTGCGGCTGTCGTACGCACTGGGCGACGAGGACCTCGTCGAGGGCGTGGCGCGGCTCCAGAAGCTGCTGGGCGAGGCGAAGGACTGACCTCCGCGCCCTGCCGCGCAGGTGCCCCCCGGCCGAGGCCGCGGGGCACCTTTTTTGTTCACGTTTTCGATCGAGCTGCCGTTCGAGCTTGCGTTCGAGAGCCAACTCGATGGGGAAACCCGCTACCGCGACAGCCCACGGGTGCGGCAGGATCTTCGAATGGAGCGTGACGTACGGCTGTTGCCCAAGGCCCACCTGCACTTGCATTTCACCGGGTCGATGCGGCCCACGACACTGCTCGAACTCGCCGACAAGTACGGCGTACGGCTGCCCGAGGCGCTGACCAGCGGCGAGCCGCCCAGGCTGCGCGCGACGGACGAGCGCGGCTGGTTCCGCTTCCAGCGGCTCTACGACATCGCCCGGTCCTGCCTGCGGTCGCCCGAGGACATCCAGCGGCTCGTGCGCGAGAGTGCCCAGGAGGACGTCGCGGACGGCTCCGGCTGGCTGGAGATCCAGGTCGACCCCACCTCGTACGCCCCGCTGCTCGGCGGACTCATCCCGGCGATCGAGATCATCCTGGACGCGGTGGACTCCGCGGCGCGCGAGACCGGGCTCGGGATCCGTGTGGTGATCGCGGCGAACCGGATGAAGCACCCGCTGGACGCACGGACGCTGGCCCGGCTCGCGGTGCGCTACGCGGACCGGGGTGTCGTCGGCTTCGGGCTCTCCAACGACGAGCGCCGCGGGATGGCGCGCGACTTCGACCGGGCCTTCGCCATCGCCAGGGAGGGCGGCCTGCTGGCGACCCCGCACGGTGGCGAACTGGCCGGCCCTTCGAGCGTGCGGGACTGCCTGGACGACCTCGACGCGGCCAGGATCGGCCACGGCGTTCGGGCCGCCGAGGACCCGCGGCTGCTGCGCAAGCTTGCGGAGCGCGGGGTGACCTGCGAAGTGTGCCCGGCGTCGAATGTGGCCCTGGGTGTCTACGAGAAGCCTGCGGACGTACCCCTGCGCACTCTGTTCGAGGCCGGGGTGCCGATGGCGCTCGGCGCGGACGATCCGCTGCTCTTCGGGTCCCGCCTCGCCGCGCAGTACGAGCTCGTACGACGTCACCACGCATTCACCGACGAGGAGCTGGCGGAGCTGGCGCGGCAGTCGGTGCGGGGGTCGGCAGCGCCCTCCGACGTGCGGGCACGGCTGCTGGCGGGAGTCGACGACTGGCTGGCGAAGCCGGCCGACTAGCCGCCCCCTCCGGGCACCCTTATGGGCCTGGGCCTTCTCTGTGTATCGGCTCAGGTCTGTGTGCCGATCCCGTGCAGCACCGTCCGCGCGACGGAGGCGGCGAACTCGTCCAGTGACTGCGGCGGTCGGCCCTCCTCCGTCGCGTCGTACGCGAACGCGCGCTGGACGCAGGCGCCGAGCAGCAGCGACGCGGCCGCGTAGGTGTCGGCGCCGGGCCGCACCCGGCCGGCCGCCTGTTCGCTGCGCAGGTAGCCGGCAAGGCCCCGGATCGGCATGTGCGGGCCGGTGCCGAGCTCGCGCAGGGCCGCGTCGTGGCGGTTCTTGAGCCGCGGCTCGGCGTAGAGCGAGGCCGCGATCGGGAAGCTCTGGGCGTAGAAACGCGCAGCCTCGCGGGCGATGTCGGTGAGGTTCTCCTCGACGGTCCGCTCCCCCGCCCCCGGGTCGGCGGTCAACCGCCGCAGCAGTGGGTTGAGCTTGGGCAGCCGCTCCTTGAGCACCGCCACGAACAGCTCTTCCTTGCTGGGGAAGTGCTTGTAGAGCGCCGCCTCCGAGCAGCCCGCGGCCCTGGCGATCTCCTTGGTGGTGGCCCGGGCCAGGCCGATGGTGAGCATCAGCTGGTGGGCGGCGTCGATGATGCGGACGCGGGCCGGCTTCTGCTCCATGTGCACTCCAATGAGGCTTGACGCGTGGTGAGTATCCACTCACTCCAGAGGTGAGTGAATACTTACCCACCCTGGGACCCGGCTTCCACAGTTCGGCGGGGTTTCGGTGGGTCAGGTCGGGGATCGATGCTGGTCAGCGCGTTGCGGCTAGCGGCACGGGCTGAAAATGC
>NZ_JBEXID010000052.1:0-48898 GCF_040608395.1 Streptomyces sp. NPDC005181 | reverse complement strand
CCCCGATCTTCGACCTCGTCGACTACGGCGTCGTCGGCGACCTCTTCCAGGTCGTCCCCCAGCTCACCGACGAGGTCAACACCCGCAAGGGCTGATCCTCCGAGGAGCTGTACTCGTTCTCGACGGTCCGGGGCCGCGCGGTGTGTTCTCACCGCGCGGCCCCGGACCGTTTCTGATCACCATTGACGCAGGTCCGACAGCCTTATAACTTCACTATACGGATTGCTGATTCCGGGAAGTGGAAACAGTGAGAGTGTGGAGGGTGCCGAAAATGGGTCAGCAGGAGAAGGTGGCAACGAGCCTCGCCGGTGCGGTCAGCGAGGAGATCAGCGCCTCCCTCACGGCAGTGGACACCGAGCTCGCCCGCCGCTACCCGGGCGACCCCGGCACCCGCCAGCCCGTCCACACGGTCTACGTCCCGGGCGACACCTTCACCGCCGGCACCATCCGCTCCTGGGGCGACCAGGCGCTGAAGGCCCTCGACGAGCACGCCCCCGACGCGGCCTCGTTCGCCGCTGTCCTCGGCATTCCGGAGGAGCTCGCCGCACCCGTCCACGACCGCGTACGCGCCAAGTTGAGCCGCGAGCCCGTCGAAGACCTGCGGATCGACTTCGAGGACGGCTACGGCCCCCGGCCCGACGCCGAGGAGGACGTGGCGGCCGCCCGAGCCGCCCGGCTGATCTCGGAGGCGTACGAGAACGGCACGGCGGCCCCGTACATGGGCATCCGGATGAAGTGCATGGAAGCAGGCGTACGCGACCGGGGCATCCGCACCACGGACATCTTCCTCACCGGCCTCATGCAGGCGGGCGGCCTCCCCGACGACCTGGTCCTCACCCTTCCCAAGGTGACGTATCCCGAACAGGTCACCGCCTTCGTCCGGCTCCTCGAAGCCTTCGAAGAGGCCCACGGGCTGCCCTCGGGTCGGATCGGGTTCGAGATCCAGATCGAGACCAGCCAGTCCATCCTGGCCGCCGACGGCACCGCCGCCGTGGCCCGCATGATCGACGCCTCCCGCGGCCGTGCGACCGGCCTGCACTACGGCACCTTCGACTACAGCGCCTGCGTCGGCGTCAGCGCCGCCTACCAGGCCAGCGACCACCCGGCCGCCGACCACGCCAAGGCCGTCATGCAGGTGGCTGCCGCAGGCACCGGGGTACGCGTGTCGGACGGCTCGACCAACGTCCTTCCGGTGGGCCCGACCCACCAGGTGCACGAGGCCTGGCGGCTCCACTACGGCCTCACCCGCCGCGCCCTGGCCCGCGCCTACTACCAGGGCTGGGACATGCACCCGGGTCACCTGCCGACCCGTTACGCGGCTGTCTACACCTTCTACCGCGAGGGCCTGGAACAGGCTGCGGCACGACTCGCCGCATACGTCGCCAAGGCAGGCGGCGACGTCATGGACGAACCCGCCACCGCCAAGGCCCTCAGCTGCTACCTGCTGCGCGGCATCGACTGCGGCGCCCTGGACACTGCCGAGGTCGCCCGCCTGACGGGCCTGACCCGGGCAGACCTCGACGCCTTCGCCTCGCCGCGGCGTGGGGGACTCACGGTGACGGCGCCGTAGGGCGCGTGGTTCAGCACCGGACCGTCCCCCGCAGGAAGGTGCGGGCCTCGGCCGTGCCGTCAGCCCCGCAGGAACGTCTCGACGGTCCCGCTGAAGCAGAAGGGATCGTCGAGCCACGGGAAGTGCCCGGCGCCCGGCTGGACGGCGAGTTCGGCCCGGGCGAACAACCCTGCGACGGCGGCCGCGACGCGAGGAAGCGGACCACCGTCCAGCTCGCCCGCAACGACCAGGACCCGGGCGTCCAACGCGGCGATGGCGTCGCGGGCCGTGGCAGGGGCGAAGGCGCCGTCGGCCGCGTAGATGTCCGCGGCCTCGTAGTTGCTCTGCTCGACGTCGGCGCCGAGGCCGAGCCGCCGCTGCACCGGCGGTGGGCCGCACAGGTGCGGCCCCGGCTGGTGGAGGCGGGGCTCGACCGTGGGTGGCTCGCTGAGTTGATCCCCGCAGGTGGCTACCTCGCGGACTTCCTCAATCCGACACCCCCCGCCCCGTTCCCGGAACTCGCCGGTGAGCTGGAGGCGATCCGGCAGACCCCTCCTGAGCGGGTACGGACCGATCTCGGCAGACTCGGCGCCGAGCGGGATCTCGGGCAGTCCGCGCGGCTCAGGCTGCTGGGAGAGGCACCGGAAGCGGCGCTGGAGAAGGTCGCCGCGGAGATCGAGACCTACTGGGAGCTGGCGCTCGCACCCTACTGGGCCCGGATCCGCCAGCTGCTCGAAGCCGATGTCTTCCGCAGGGCACGGCAGGTGGCCGAGCTCGGTGCCGCGCAGGTCCTCAACGAGCTGCACGAGTCGGTACGTTGGGACGAGAGCAGCCTGCGCCTGGTCCGCCGTCACTGCGCCCTGACCCGCGCCGACACGGGCGCGGGGCTGCTGCTGGTGCCCTCCGTGTTCGCCTGGCCGCGCGTGCTGACGCGCTCAGTGGCGCCGGACCCGCCACAACTTGCGTATCCGGCACGGGGTATCGGCACCCTCTGGGAGCCGCGGACCCCGGTCGCCGGTGAGGCGGTCGCCGCCGTCCCGGGCCGCTCCCGCACCCCGCTCCTCGCCGAGCTCGACACCCCGGCCTCGACCACCGTGCTTGCCCAGCGCTCGGGACTGTCCGCGGCCGGGGTCTCCCAGCACCTCACGGCCCTGCGGAATGCGGGCCTGGTCACCGCCCACCGGGCCGGACGCTCGGTCCTCTACGCACGTACATCCGTCGCTGACGCGCTGCTGACGCCCGCCGGAAGCTGATCGAGCCCTCCGCCGACGCCCCGGCTCAGGCAGGCGGCAGTTCGCCGGAGCCGCGGGCGATGAGTGACGTCGGCAGCTCCACCCGTGCCGGGGCGTCGTCCGCGCCGTCCAGCCGGCGGAAGAGGTGCTCGGCCGCCGTCCGGCCCACGGCCGCGGCGTCCTGGGAGATGACCGTGATGCCCAGCAGGTCGGCGAGTTCGATGTCGTCGAAGCCCACCAGGGCGACCGGGCGCTCCCGGTCCGCCAGCACACGTACCGCCGTGACCGTCACACGGTTGTTGCCGGCGAACAGGGCGGTGACGGGTTCGGGGCCCGAGAGCATCGCCTCGGCCGCCGCCCTGACCCGCGCGGGGTCGGTGGAGCCGAGGGAGACCCAGGAGTCCTGGACCGTGATTCCGGCGTCCACCATCGCGGCGTGATAGCCGCGCAACCGCTCGGTGGCCGTGTGGATACGGGGCTGGTCACCGATGAATCCGATCCTGCGGTGGCCGTGGGCGATCAGGTGGGCGACACCCTCGCGGGCCCCGCCGAAGCTGTCGGAGAGGACGATGTCGGCGTCGATCCGGCCGGCCGGGCGGTCCACGAAGACGGTCGCGATGCCCGCCTTTATCTCCGGTTCCAGATAGCGGTGGTCGTCACCGGCCGGGATCACGATCAGTCCGTCCACCCGGCGGGCGCACAGTGCGAGCACGAGCTCCTGCTCGCGCTCCGGGTCCTCCGCGCTCGACCCGTTGATGAGCAGGGCGCCGTGCGCGCGGGCGACTTCCTCCACGGCGCGGCTCAGCGGCCCGTAGAAGGGGTCGGCGAGATCCTCCAGGACCAGTCCGATGGAGGCGGTGCGGCCCTTGCGGAGGACCCGCGCGCTGTCGTTGCGGCGGAAACCGAGCGCATCGATCGCTTCCTGTACCCGGCGTTCCGTGTCGGGGGTGACCCCGGGCTCGCTGTTGACCACGCGGGAGACCGTCTTGAGGCCCACTCCGGCGCGGGCGGCGACATCCTTCATGGTCGGCCGGTTGCCGTAACGGGGCTCGGGGTGACGGGCGGTCTCGGCCACGGTGCGCTGTCCTGTCGTCGGGTGCGGGCTGTCCGGCGGGCCTGCAGTCGGGTGCGGCGGAGCCTGCCGGAGGCTGTGGCGTCGAGCATAGGCCCTGGACAACGTTGTCAGCTGAATGGAGACTATGCAGACTATTCACTGAAGATGCAGGTCCCGCCCCCTCACTACATCCGGAGCCCACACCGATGCATACCGACCTCGTCGCCGCACTCGACATCGGCGGCACCAAGATCGCCGGCGCTCTGGTGGACGACACCGGCGCGCTTCTCGTGCGGGCGCAGCGGCCGACGCCCGCCCGGGAGAGCGGCGAGACGGTGATGCGTGCGGTGACGGATGTGCTGGCTGAGCTGACCGCCTCGCCGCTGTGGGGGCGGGCGACCGCCGTCGGCATCGGCAGCGCGGGCCCGGTGGATGCGTCGGCGGGTACGGTCAGCCCCGTCAACGTTCCCGGCTGGCGCGACTTCCCGCTGGTGGAGCGGGTACGGAAGGCTGCCGGTGGGCTGCCCGTCGAGCTGGTCGGCGACGGGGTCGCGATGACGGCGGCCGAGCACTGGCTGGGTGCGGCCCGCGGGTATGACAACGCGCTGTGCCTGGTCGTGTCGACCGGGGTGGGCGGCGGTCTGGTCCTCGGCGGCAAGCTTCACCCGGGCCCCACCGGCAACGCCGGTCACATCGGTCACATCAGCGTGGATCTGGACGGCGACCCGTGCCCGTGTGGTTCGCGCGGCTGCGTCGAGCGGATCGCCAGCGGACCGAACATCGCGCGACGCGCCCTGCAGGGCGGCTGGCAGCCCGGCCCGGACGGCGACGCCACGGCGGCCGCCGTGGCCGCCGCCGCCCGGGCCGGACATCCGGTCGCCCTCGCGTCGTTCGAGCGCGCCGCCCAGGCGCTGGCCGCCGGAATCGCCGCCACCGCCACGCTCGTCGAGATCGACATCGCCGTGATCGGCGGGGGAGTGGCGGGCGCGGGCGAGATCCTCTTCGCCCCGCTGCGCCGTGCCCTTCGCAGCTACGCCACGCTCTCCTTCGTGCAGCAGCTCACGGTGGCCCCTGCGGTGATGGGCACGAACGCCGGCCTGGTGGGCGCCGCGGCCGCGGCCTCATCGGTCAGGCCGGGCGGTACGCCGGCCACGGTGGCGCTGAGCGGCTGAACGCGGACCGGCTGCCGAATCCCACGGTGATCGATGAGGTCCGGCAGCCGAGCCACGACCGGCATCCGTGCCCGCCCCGGTGGCCGCGCCCAGGTCCGGAACCGTTCCGGAAGCGGCATCAGGCCCATTCGCCCTGCCCGCCCGGCCCCCGGACCGGAGGCCCCCCCGGCGCCGGACCGGGCACCCGCGCCGGACTCGGTATCGGGTCCGGACGGGAGCCGGCCCGGCGCCGGCCCGGACTCAGCAGCTGATCCGGCTCAGCACCCCATCCGCAGGTCCGCCCAGTCCGCGTGGTCGGAGTCGACCCCGTCCCCGCCGTCGGTGACCACCAGACGTACCACCTGTGCACCGCTCACATCCGCAGTGATCGGCTGCGCGGCCATTGCATTGGTCAGTACCCCGGTCGACGCCACCTTCGCGCCGTCCGCCCAGATCTCGAACGCCACCGTGCCCTTGGCGCCCTTCTCGTCGTCGACGCCGACCTGCGCGGTCACGGCGCTGCACGCGCCGCCCGCGTAGAACTCGACCGCGCTGTCCGCGTGTGCCCCGAGCCCCTTGGCGAAGACCGTGCCGCCGATGGTCAGCGGATTGCCGTCGCCCGCCTTGCTCTCACCGTTGCTGGTGTCCTTCTCGACGGGCCCCCAGCCGTTGGACGCGGAGAGCTGCGGCAGATCGCTGAGATAGCTGCTGCCCGCCGGCGGAGCCACCACCACATGGGCCTGGAACGGGACCGAGGACCGGACACGCGTCCCGGCCGGTGAGCGGTACCGGGCGGAGAGCGTCAGATCGTACGTGCCGGTGGCGGCGCCCGCGGGTGGCGTCACCTGCCAGCGCGTGGTCAGTGCCTTGCCGGTCGGCACGGTTGCGGCTCCGGTCGGCGACAGCGCCTTGATCTGCCATCCCGACGGGCCGGTGAGCGCCGTGGAGACCCTCTTGGCGGCCGTACGACCCAGATCGGTGACCGTCGTCGTCAGCGGTGCTGTGCGGCCCGCCTCCACCAACGGACTCGAACTGCTCTCGGTGCTTGTCACCGACAACATCATCGGCGAGGCGAGCCGGGTCGGCTTCGGTTCCGCCATCGCCGTCGTCCTGCTGACAGTCTCCCTCGGATTCGTCCTGACGTACCTGGTCCAGGAGCTCCGAGGGGAGAAGAACCGATGACCGTCGACACCGCCCCCGCCCGCCCCGCCGCCCAGCCCGCGCCTGCGACACCCGCTGCCGGGCGCCGCAGGCTCCGCCCCGGCCGGCTCGGGGTGCACGCCTTCCTGATGGCGGTATCGCTCGGTTTCCTCGCCCCGCTGCTGCTCGCGGTGTACGCCTCGCTGCGGCCGTACGACGAAACCTCCGAGTACGGCTATTTCTCGCTGCCGAAGCATCTCTCCTTCGACTACTACCGGCAGGCGTTCACCGACTCGGGGATGACGAAGTACTTCGTCAACACGATGATCATTGCCGTCCCCGGGGTGCTCGTCACCCTCTTCCTCGCCTCATTCGTGGCCTTCGCGCTGGCCCGGCTGAAAATGCGCGGCGGGATCGTCCTGCTCATGCTTTTCACGGCCGGGAACCTGCTGCCGCAGCAGGTGATCGTGACACCGCTGTACGTGGTGTTCAACCGCATCCCGCTGCCGTACTGGATGTCCGACTCGATGACGATGTACGACTCCTACTGGGCCGTCGTGGTCGTGCAGATCGGCTTCCAGATCGGCTTCTGTGTCTTCGTCCTCGCCAACTTCATGCGCACACTGCCGCAGGAGATCCTGGAGGCCGCCATCGTCGACGGCGCGGGCGTCTGGACGCAGTACTGGCGGATCACCCTGCCGCTGTGCCGCCCGGCCCTCGCCGCGCTCGGCACACTCCAGTTCACCTGGATGTACAACGACTTCCTCTGGGCACTCGTCTTCGTGTCCGACGGTGACAAGCTCCCCATCACCTCGGCCCTCAACAACCTGCGCGGTCAGTTCTTCACCGACCACAACCTCCTGGCCGCAGGCTCGGTGATCGTCGCCCTGCCGACGCTCGTGGTCTTCCTGCTGCTCCAGCGTCACTTCATCGCGGGACTGACGCTGGGCTCGAGCAAGGGTTAGGAGCGCCACGGACACCTTCCGCGAGGCGTTCCCCAGTGTTCCGCGGGACGCGAAAGGGCCCCGCCACGGGGCGCGCCGCACGATCATGCCGCTTCGTACCGATGCGCCCGGCCGCCGCGCCATTCGATCCAGCCCGGGTCGTCGAGGCCATGTTCGGCGTCGTAGGTCCCGGCCTGCCGGAGGAATTCGATCAGGTCGCGGTCGTCGTGGGCAAGACCGGCGAGCTCACCGTTGATGGTGACCGCCCGGCCGCCGGTGGGTGAGGAGCGGTGTACGACTATCGGGGCGCCCATGCCTTCAGGGTGCGCCCACTCGGCTGCTCTCGCTCACCGTGGGTCGGGCGGCCTCGTACTGGTGCGCTTTGGTGCCCTGCCACTGGACCACGGCGGGATTGTCGAGGATCCGCGCCGGGTCCGCCAGTCCGGCGTCGGCGAGGAACACGATGAGATCGTGGTCGTTGTGCGCGAGTCCGAGCCGTTCGTCTCGATTGTTGACATGCACGCTCACGGGCCGGGCGCCGGACGGGGTGGGCGCGTGGATGGTGATCGGTGGTGTTGCCATGACTCCAGGGTGGACCGGCGTGGCGGCGGGCGCATCTGGCCGACCCGGATGCGGGGAATCCGGCATGAGGATCGGGATACGGGCGGCCCGGCCGCCTCCGGCCTGTATCCCTGGGGTCGCCTCCCGGCAGCCCCGGGGGCCGTGGGAGGTTTTTGGAACCGGCCGACGGACCGGATCAGTGGCCCCGGTCCGCCGACTGCTGCGGTACGACCACCAGGAACGCGTCCTCCTCCAGGTCCATCACGACCTCGGCCGCCATGCCTTCGACGCGGCGCGCTGCCGCGAACTCCTCCGCAGGCCAGCTGCCCCGCGGACCGCCCGCCGGAAACCGCTCCAGTACTGTGCGCCGCACGGTGTACCCCCTTGCCCTCGACGGCTCCAACGACCCCCCGCTGTCGTCGTTACGGCCGGGCGAATGCCTCGGCTCATACAGTGGGACGCTCGTCGGCGGCTTCCGGCGGCCCGTTCATGCAACAGGATCGCCACGGCCGGGTTTTCGCGGCAGGGTGTTGCGGGCAAGCCACAGAGGGCTACGGAAGAGGGGGAACCGTGATCGTCTGGATCAACGGTGCGTTCAGCACGGGCAAGACGAGCGCCGCGCGCGAACTGATCGATCTGATCCCGAACAGCACCTTCTACGACCCCGAACTGATCGGCGGGGCACTGCGGTACCTGCTGCCTCAGAAGAGACTTGCCGAGGTGACCGACTATCAGGATCTGCCGATCTGGCGGCGGATGGTGGTGGACACCGCAGCGGCTCTGCTTGCCGAGTTGCCCGGGGTGCTCGTGGTGCCGATGACGCTGCTGCGGCAGGAGTACCGCGACGAGATATTCGGAGGGCTCGCCTCCAGGCGCATTCCGGTGCGTCATGTGCTGCTCTCACCTGAGGAAACGATCCTGCGGCAGCGGATTGCCGGTCGCGAGGAAGTACCGGACGACCCGGAAGCCAGCGAACGCATACGGCAGTGGGCCTACGAGCACATCGACCCCTACCGTGCCGCTCTCGACTGGATCACCGCGGACGCCCACACCATCGACACCAGCACACTGACTCCGCAGGAGACGGCCGAGCGCATCGCCGAGGCCGTACGCACTGGAGCGGCCGGCACGTGCGAGATCGTACAGACGCCTGAACCGACCGCCGAGACCCTCGCCGCCGGGGTCCTGCTCTTCGACGAACACGACCGGGTCCTGCTCGTCGACCCCACGTACAAGCCCGGCTGGGAGTTCCCCGGCGGGGTGGTGGAGCCCGGCGAGGCACCGGCACAGGCCGGGATACGGGAAGTGGCCGAGGAGATAGGGATACAGCTCGACCGGATACCGCACCTGCTGGTCGTCGACTGGGAGCCGCCGAACCCTCCCGGCTACGGAGGACTGCGGCTGCTCTTCGACGGCGGCCTGCTGCGCCGCGAGGACGCCGACCGGCTGCTGCTGCCCGGCTCCGAACTGCGCGGCTGGCGGTTCGTCACCGAGGCGGAGGCCGCGACGATGCTGCCGCCCATCCGGTACGAACGGCTCCGCTGGGCACTGCGGGCCCGCGAGCGGTCAACCGTGCTCAACCTGGAAGCCGGAGTCCCGGTCGGCTGACGCCCGCAGCACCGCCGCCGCGTCGACGGTGAGCGGACCACGGCCGCCCGCCGGGCGGACCTGCGCTCTGAGCGAGCTTCGCCCAGCGCGAACCGGAGCCCCGGGGCGCTGCGGCGACGCTCTGCTCGCAGCCGGCGCCGATTCCCCTGGATCGTCGCGCCGCAGCACCCGGCCCTGTGCGTACGCCCCCGAGGAGCGCTCCCGCCGGTGCCGGACCGGAGCGGGCGATGCGGGATCAGGCCCGCTTGGACTCCGCGTAGTTCTGCAGGAACAGCGCCTCGGCGACCGACAGCCGCTCCAGCTCCTCGGGCGACACGCTCTCGTTCACCGCGTGGATCTGGGCCTCCGGCTCGCTCAGGCCGATCAGCAGGATCTCCGCCGCCGGGTAGAGCGCCGCCAGCGTGTTGCAGAGAGGGATCGACCCGCCCATGCCGGACGACTGCATCTTCTCGCCGGGGTAGGCGGCCTCCATGGCCTGCGCCATCGAGGTGTACGCCGGGCTGGAGATGTCCGCGCGGAACGCCTGGCCCTGGCCCACCTGCTCGACGGCCACCCGTGCACCCCACGGCGCGTGCGCCTTCAGATGGGCGGTCAGCAGCTTCGTCGCCTCGGCGGCGTCCTGGCCCGGCGGCACCCGCAGGCTGACCTGCGCCCGCGCCGTCGCCTGCAACGACGGCGTCGCGCCGACCACGGGCGGGCAGTCGATGCCGATGACGGTGACGGCCGGCCGGGCCCAGATGCGGTCGGCGACCGTACCCGTGCCGATCAGCTCCACACCGTCGAGCACCTTCGCGTCTGAGCGGAACTCGGCCTCCGGGTACTGCAGTCCCTCCCAGCCGGCGTCCGTGGCGAGCCCGTCGACCGTCGTGGTGCCGTCCTCGGCGCGCAGCGACGCCAGCAGCTGGATCATCGCGGCCAGCGCGTCGGGCGCGGCACCGCCGAACTGTCCGGAGTGCAGGTTGCCTTCGAGGGTGTCGAGCGTGACCCGGAGCATGGTCATCCCGCGCAGCGTCGCGGTGACCGTCGGCAGACCGACCCGGAAGTTGCCCGTGTCGCCGATGACGATGGTGTCGGCAGCCAGCAGCTCGGGGTGCGCCTCCGCGTACCGCTCCAGACCGCCGGTGCCCTGCTCTTCCGAGCCTTCGGCGATCACCTTGACGGAGACCGGGACGCCGCCGTTCGCCTTGAGCGCGCGCAGGGCGAGGAGGTGCATGATGAAGCCGCCCTTGCAGTCCGCCGCGCCACGGCCGAACCAGCGGCCGTCGCGCTCCGTCAGCTCGAACGGCGGGGAGAGCCAGGCGGACTCGTCGAGCGGCGGCTGCACGTCGTAGTGCGCGTAGAGCAGCACGGTCGGGGCGCCGGCCGGGCCGGGCAGGAAGCCGTAGACCGACTGGGTGCCGTCGGGGGTGTCGAGCAGGGCGACGTCCTGGAAGTCCTCGGCGCGCAGTGCATCGGCGACCCAGTTGGCGGCCGCCTCGCATTCGCTCTTCGGGAACTGCGCAGGATCCGCCACCGACTGGAAGGCCACCAGCTCGGACAGCTCCGCCTTGGCACGGGGCATCAGCGAGGCGACGGTCTCGGAAATCGGATGGGCGGTCATGGGCACGCTCCTCGTGGTGCGACGTTATGTGTACGAATCCGTCTGCACGAACGCCGTGGGTGCGGCGTTGCATGTCTGGCGAACGCACGGTCGATCCTCCCACAGAGAGGGCCGGCTGCAACGCGCCGTAGGATGCCGTGAGCAGTTGGGCCACTGGTCGGGATCGGGAGCAGAAGCACATCGTGAGCAGCGAGAACGCAGACGCCGGACGTGAGCTGGAAGAGTCGTCCGTGTGGGACGTCGTCGTAGTCGGCGCCGGTCCGGCCGGCGCCTCCGCGGCATACGCGGCGGCGGTTGCCGGCCGACGGGTACTGCTGCTGGAGAAGGCGGAGCTGCCCCGGTACAAGACCTGCGGCGGCGGCATCATCGGGTACTCCCGTGATGCGCTGCCGCCCGGGTTCGAACTGCCGCTGCAGGACCGGATCCACGCGGTGACGTTCTCGCTCAACGGCAGGCTGGCGCGGACGCGCCGTTCCAAGCGGATGCTCTTCGGGCTCATCAACCGGCCCGAGTTCGACGCGGGCCTGGTCGAGGAGGCGCAGAAGGCGGGCGCCGAACTCCGGACCGGAGCGACGGTGACACGGGTCGAGCAGCACGGCGCCGCGGTCCCGGACCGGCGCACGGTCGCCGTGGTGCTGTCCGGCGGCGAAACCGTCCTCACCCGTGCGGTTGTCGGCGCCGACGGCAGCGCGGGACGCATAGGGGCCCATGTCGGAGTGAAGCTCGACCAGGTGGACCTCGGCCTGGAGTCGGAGATCCCGGTCCCGGCCACGGTCGCGGAGGACTGGGCGGGGCGGGTGCTGATCGACTGGGGCCCGATGCCCGGTAGTTACGGTTGGGTGTTCCCGAAGGGCGACACCCTGACCGTCGGTGTGATCTCGGCGCGTGGCGACGGCTCGGGGACCAAGCGGTATCTGGAGGATTTCATCGCCCGGCTCGGTCTCGCCGGGTTCGAGCCGAAGATCTCCTCCGGTCATCTCACGCGTTGCCGCAGCGACGATTCGCCGCTGTCGCGCGGGCGGGTGCTCGTCTGCGGTGACGCAGCAGGCCTGCTGGAGCCGTGGACCCGTGAAGGCATCTCGTTCGCGCTGCGTTCGGGGCGGCTCGCCGGTGAGTGGGCGGTCCGGATCGCGGAGTCCCACGACGCGGTGGACGCCCGCCGCCAGGCGCTCAACTACGCCTTCGCCATCAAGGCCGGAATGGGCGTCGAGATGGGCGTCGGCAGGCGCATGCTGAAGCTCTTCGAGCGCCGCCCGGGCATACTGCACGCGGTGCTGACCGGATTCCGCCCGGCCTGGAAGGCGTTCGCCGGGATCACCCGGGGGACGACTTCGCTGGCCGAGCTGGTCCGTACGCATCCGCTGGCACAGCGCGCCCTGTCGGCGATGGACCGCTAGGAACTGTCCGGGCGATCACGCTGCTTGTGTGAGCTGAGCCGTCTTCATCATGCGGTTTCCGCCCAGAGCCGACTCGATGGATGGATGCGGAGGGTGCCCCCCTCCTGACCACCGCCACCTGGCTGCCGTTCCACCCCAAGGTCGCGCCCTTTGTGCTCGCGAATCTGCTGCCCCGTCTGTCTTTGCCGGTGACGTCGGTGCGCCGGCGCCCGGGGGCGAGCACCTTCCTGGCCCGGGAACCCGCCCCTGACGAACAGCCACCCTTACCAGCACCAGCGCCCACCGGACGAGCGAGCGTCTCCGGGAATGGGGATTGCCGGCATGGCAGCGCCCCGGTAGGTTAGCGATCTTCGGGCGGCGCAACCTCCGGAGTCCTCGAAGGCGAACGCCATGCTGAACCTCGACCGGCCCAGCGCACGACTCCGTCTCGATGCAGCGCTGGACGGCCTGGCCTCCACCTTCCGCGGGATGATCGCCCGCCCCGACGAGCACAACTGCGAGTGCCACTGGGGCAGCGCTGAAGATCTCGCACAGCTCAAGGTGCCGGACACGGAGCTGGACCCCGACCTCCTGCAGCGCACATGGCAGGCCGTCGACTGGCGCGATCACGCATCCGTACTGCGCCGGATCCTGCCCCAGTTCGCCACAGCCCTCGTCAGTGGCCTCATCGAGTCCCACTTCCGTATGGAGGAGGCCGGGCGTTCGTTCGCTCGCGGCCACTGGCAGCAGTGGCCTCCGGAGCAGGCTTCGGCAGTCAAGGAATTCCTGCAGGCATGGTGGGCGCACACGCTCACCGATCCGGATCCCGCCCAACCGGCGTACGAGGTCCTCGTACTGTGTGCTGAGGCATCGGGCACGTTGAGCCCGTGGCTCCGCACCTGGGAAGTACTGACTGACCCCGTGGCCGACCAACACCTGGCCGAAGCGGCGGAAGAGTGGGAGTACGACCTGCTTGGTGACCGACTTCCCTGGCACGCGTGGGAGGACGAGGAAGAGATGCGCGTCGAGCTGACCGCCTGGCTCGTCCACCATGCTCCCGCCCGGCTCCGTGGCCTGGGCGTATCCGAGGACCTGCTTCACCGGGTGCGGCTGCTGGGGGTCACCGGTCTTGATCGCTGGGACGACCCGCATCGGTCCGGCCACCGCTACTGATCCACGAACCACTGGCTCCCTGTATGCGTAGCGAGGCGGGTGCGCGGACGAGGGTGGCCGGGGGCGGACCGGAAGGTCCTGAGTGGCGGGCCGGGGGTCCGCACGGGACGGCAGGCCCGGGCCCGGTCGGGTGCGAGCCCGTCAGGCCTCGATCGTGACCCGGAAGATCGGGTGGTCGGGGGCGATGCGGCGCAGCTCCTCGGCGGACGAGTCCGGGCCGACGCCGCCGAAGAAGACGCCGACCTCCGCCTTCCAGCGCTTGAGGTAGGCGCGCAGCAGCTCGGGCTTCTCGTCGTCGGGAACCTCCATGGCGGTGAAGACATCGACCTTCTTGCCGAGGTGGAGCTCGCCGCCGCCGGCCGCGCGCATGTTGTGCGTCCACTGGACGTGGCCGCGGGGCGCGACGAGGTACTGCCGGCCGTCCACGGTCAGGAGGTTGACCGGGGTGCGGCGCCACTCGCCGCTCTTGCGGCCGCGGACCGCCAGGACCCGCGAGCCCCAGACGCTGATGCCGCGCCGGGTGATCCAGGCGACCGTGCGGTTGAAGACGTTGACGGTGAACCAGCCGGGCTTCTGAACGTGCACGGACATCGAGTTCCCTTTCGGAAAGTGTGAGCACTGCTCTCGCTTGAGATCAGTGTGCACGCCTTTGGTGCTCAAAAGCAAGAGCGCTGCTCTTGTTGCTGGTCGGTGCTCCACCTCCATGGCAGACTGATCGCCATGAGCGCCATCCGAGGAGCCAGGGAACGGGCCCGCATCGAAGTCACCGCCGCCATCAAGGACGAGGCGAGAAGGCAGCTCGCGGCCGACGGCGCCGCAAGACTTTCGCTGCGCGCCGTCGCCCGTGAACTGGGCATGGTCTCGTCCGCGCTCTACCGCTACTTCCCCAGCCGCGACGAGCTGCTCACGGCCTTGATCGTGGATGCGTACGACGCCGTGGGCGAGGCCGCAGAGGCCGCCGACCGCGCGTCCTGTGCAGGACCGTCCGCCCCCGCCCCCCATCTCGCCCGCTGGACCGCGGTCGCCTGCGCCGTACGCGACTGGGCCCTCGCCCACCCCCATGAGTACGGTCTGATCTATGGGTCGCCGGTGCCTGGTTACTCCGCGCCCCAGGCGACGATCGGCCCCGCCTCCCGCGTCGGCCTCGTCCTCATCGCGATCGTCGGCGACGCCCACCGCACGGACGGTCTCGCCCTGCCGCCGCTCGACGCCGAGCTGCGTCCCGAGGCTGAACGGATGGCCGCCGACCTCGCCCCCGATCTCCCCCCGGCGGTCGTCGCCCCGCTCGTGGCCGCGTGGTCGCAGCTCTTCGGGTTGATCTCCTTCGAGGTCTTCGGGCAGTTCAACCGGATCGTCGAGGCGCGGGAGGCCTTCTTCCGGCAGGCCGTCGGCGAACTGGCGCGACACGTCGGGCTGCTCGGCGGCCGGGTCGACCGCAAGTCGGGCACCGGTGCCTGAGCCCGCAGCGCAACGCTCCTGGCCCTGCTCGCGAGCCTGCGCCGACGGCATACTCCGCCGGGAGTACGCGTGATCACCACGCCCGGCTGACGCCGCAGCCATGGCCCGCGGACTAGCGTTGCCGGTATGGAAGAGCAGCGCTCACACGGAAGCGGCGGTCCCCCTCGGGTGCAGGGCGGACCGCCGCAGCGGCGGCCCTGGATTCACACGGGCTCCGGCGGACCGTGGGAGCACGGCGGGTTGCCGCGCCGGCTGACGGGGATGAGGGCGCGGTCCACCGCCCGCCTGCCGTGGCCCTCCACCATTCTGGTCGGTGCGATCGTCATGATCGGCTCGTCCGTCGCCGCCCGGGGCCAGCTCGGCGAGCGCGCCCCGTTGGACCTCTTCGCCAGGGTGCTGCTCTTCGTCGCCGTCGCCGTACTGCTGCTGCGCCACCGCCGCCCCGTCCTGGCGGTGTTCGTCTCCGCGGCCGCGGCCATGATCTATCTCGGGGCCGGCTATCCGTACGGTCCGGTCTTCCTGGCCGTCGCGGTCGGATCCTTCAGCGCCGTCGTGGCCGGGCACCGGCGGGCCGCCTGGTCGGCTGTGGGAATGGTGTGGGTGGGGCATCTGCTGGTGGCCCACTGGCTTTACCGCTGGCTGCCGCCGAGCGGCGACTCGGGCGCACCGTGGGGGCAGGAACTGGGCGTTGCCGCCTGGGTGGTGGCGATCGTCGCAGCAGCGGAGTTCGTGCGCGTGCGCCGTGAGCAGTGGGCCTCGCAGCGGGCCGAGCGGGACGCCGCGGAGAAGCGGCGGGCCGATGAGGAGCGGCTGCGCATGGCCCGGGAGCTGCATGACGTGCTCGCCCACAGCATCTCCGTCATCAATGTCCAGGCGGGCGTCGGACGCGCGCTGCTCGACTCCGACCCCGAGCAGGCCCGCACGGCCCTCACCACGATCAAGGCAGCCAGCAAGGAGGCGCTCGGCGAGGTCCGCCAGGTCCTCGACACGCTCCGTGCCCCCGGCGACGCGCCCAGGGCCCCGGCCCCCGGTCTCGACCGGCTGCCCGAGCTGGTCGACCAGGCGGCGAGTGCCGGACTGACCGTCGCGGTGGAGACGGACGGTGCACGGAACGCCGTCCCGCCCGGTACGGATCTGGCGGCCTTCCGGATCGTGCAGGAGGCGCTGACGAATGTGGTGCGGCATTCGGGCTCGCGCAGCGCGCGGGTCCGGATCGGTTACGGGGCCGACCGCATCCGGCTCCGTATCGACGACGAGGGACCCGCCACCGGCAGCGAGGCCGGGGGCAGCGGAAACGGGCTGGCCGGCATGCGGGAGCGGGCCGCTGCCCTGGGCGGCACGATCGAGGCGGATCCTCGGCCGGACGGCGGCTTCCGGGTACTGGCCGAGCTTCCCCTGCGCCCGGCGTCGCCGGAAGACACCGCGCCGGACGCGAGGGAGGAGGCGACGCGCGGCACCAAGCAGGACACGACGGGGGACACTGTGCAGGAGACGACGGAGGAGACACCGTGATCCGCGTACTGATCGCCGATGACCAGTCGTTGGTCCGGGCCGGCTTCCGCGCCTTGCTGGACGCCCAGCCGGACATCGAGGTGGCGGGGGAGGCCGCCGACGGCGAGGAGGCCGTACGTCTGGTACGCGAACTGCGGCCGGACACCGTGCTGATGGACATCCGCATGCCGCATCTCGACGGCCTCGCCGCGACCCGCACCATCACCGGGGATCCGGAGCTGACCGACGTCAAGGTGGTCATGCTCACCACCTTCGAGCTCGACGAGTACGTCTTCGAGGCAATCCGCTCGGGGGCCTCCGGCTTTCTGGTCAAGGACACCGAACCGGAGGAACTGCTGCGGGCGGTCCGGGCCGTGGTGGGCGGCGACGCCCTGCTCTCGCCCGGGGTGACCCGACGGCTGATCGCCGAGTTCGCGGCCCGCTCCAAGGAGCCCGCGGCCGCGACCGGGCTGAGCGAACTCACCGAACGGGAAAGGGAAGTGATGGCGCTGGTCGGTATCGGCCTCTCCAACGAGGAGATCGCCCGCCGGCTTGTCGTCAGCCCGCTCACGGCCAAGACCCATGTCAGTCGCACCATGGTGAAGCTCGGTGCCCGCGACCGGGCTCAACTCGTGGTACTCGCCTATGAGTCGGGGCTCGTACGGCCCGGCTGGCTCGGCTGAGACGGAGCCTGCGGGCGGTGTGTGGCGACCGGACGACGGCTCCCCCGACGGGGGAATCCCCACAACACATCGACGAGGCGGGCGACGAAGACGACGGCCGCGACAACGGCCCCGATCAGGAACACCACTCGCTCCGTCGCGCGCGACAGATCCAGGTAGACGGTGGGCGCGCCCACGGCGAGGAACGCGGCCGCGGCCAGAACAGCCGCACTGACCAGGGCGAAGCCGATCTCGACGGTCATCGCGTCCCGGTCTTCCTGACTTCGTCGTCCCATGTCCGAAGTGTCACAGGGGCGGTGGGCTGCGGGCAAGCATGCCTCGCAGTCCACCGCCCCGTTCCCCCTTGTCGGTCGGTCATCGGGACAGCGGACCGGCCGGTCAGTCCCGGACCGCCACCTTCTGTGCGGCCGACTTCTGTGCGGCTGCCGCCTCCGCGGCCGCCCGGTCGCCCTCGGACGACGCGACCAGCACGGAGTGCTGAACGGGCCTTCGGCGGCGCAGCCCGGTCAGCGTGATCAGCAGCCCGACGAGCGCGATCACCGTGACCACCATCAGGCCCGGCCGGTAGCTGTCGAGGACGGCCTGCGGGGAGCCGTCTCCGCTGCCGTGCGCCGTGATCACCGCGGTCACGACGGCCAGGAAGATCGCCCCGCCGACCTGGATCGAGGTGTTCAGCAGGCCCGACACCATGCCCTGCTCGTTGTCGTCGACCCCGTTGGTGGCCTGGATGTTGAGGGACGGGAAGGTCAGCGCGCAGGCCGCGCCCAGCAGCAGCATCGAGGGCAGCACGACCGCCGCGTACGACGGAGTGAGGCTGATCCGGAGGAAGAGTGCGTAGCCGATGACGAGGAAGGTGAAGCCGGCTGCGAGCACGCGCGGCGTCCCGAACCGGTCGACCACATCGCCGATCTTCGTCGACGACAGGGCGACCAGCACACCCGCGGGGAGAAAGGCCAGCGCGGTCTGCAGGGCCGACCAGCCGAGCAGCGACTGCATGTACTGGGTGACCAGGAACTGGAAGCCGACATAGCTGCCGAAGAACGCCGCGGCGCCCAGCTGGGCCCTGACCTGGCTGCCGGAGCGCAGCACACCGAGCCGGACCAGCGGGTTGGCGGTGCGCCGCTCGATGGTGACGAAGACGGTGAGCAGTACGGCGACGGCGAGGAACGACAGGAGGGTCCGGGGGGAGGCCCAGCCGGCCTCCGGGGCCTGGACGACGGTGAACACCAGCAGCAGCATGGAGGCCGTGCCGGTGACGGCGCCCGGCAGGTCGTATCCGCGGTGGGTGTCCTCGCGGTCGCTGTGAGGGATCAGCCTCAGCCCCGCGACGAGGGCGATCAGGGCGATGGGGGCGGGCAGCAGCATCGTCCAGCGCCAGGACAGCTGGGTGAGCAGACCGGACAGCACCAGGCCCATGGAGAAGCCGGTGGCCGCGCACGTGGTGTAGATGGACAGCGCGCGGTTGCGCTGCGGGCCCTCCTTGAACGTCGTGGTGATGATCGAGAGCCCGGCCGGTGCAGTGAAGGCGGCGCTCAGCCCCTTGATGAAGCGGCTGGCGATCAGCAGTGGGCCGGAGTCGACGAATCCGCCGAGCAGCGAGGCGAGGGCGAACACGGCGAGTGCGATCAGGAAGACCCGGCGTCTGCCGAGCAGATCGGCGGCGCGGCCGCCGAGGAGCAGCAGTCCGCCGTAGCCGAGGATGTACCCGCTCACGATCCACTGCAGGGTCGAGGTGGTCAGGTCGAGGTCGTCGGCGATGGACGGCAGAGCGACGCCGACCATGGAGACGTCGAGGGCGTCCAGGAACATCGCGGCGCAGAGCACGAGCAGGGTGCCCCACAGGCGCGGGCTTCAACGCTCATGGGAATCGGAGACGTTGAGCGGAGAGGTCATGGCGACGACGGTACATGCACATGCATTGAATGCAAGTGCATTTAATGCTGATGCAACAAACGGCCTCATCTCTGCTAACGTGCGGTTATGGCAGCGAACAAGCCCGAGCGGGTGCTCGTCGCGGAGTGGCGGGACATCCTTGCGCTGCACGCCAGGACGTTGTGCGAGCTCGATCGTGAGCTGCATCGGCACGGCCTCGGCGCCAGCGATTTCGAGGTGCTCGACGTCCTCGCGGAAGGTACGTCGGAGGGCGGCGGTGCGTCCTATCGCGTACAGGAGCTGGCCTCCCGGGTCCATCTCAGCCAGAGTGCGCTGTCACGCCTGGTCGCACGGCTGGAGAAGGACGAACTCGTGTGCCGCGGGATGTGCAGCGAGGACCGGCGCGGGGTCCGGGTCGAGCTGACGGCGAAGGGCCGGGCGCGTCATGCCGAGGTGAAGCCTTTGCAGCGGTCGGTGCTCGCCCGGATGCTGGGCGGCGCGACCGGCTGAGTGCGGTGCGGGCCGCGGCCGGGGACCACCCGGCCGTCGTTCCCGTACGTCTGTCAGGACCACGTGACGCCGGAGTTCTCGCACCACAGCCGTGCCAGTCCCCGATCGCCCGTCACCGTGACCGCGGTGAGCGGCAGCCTGTTCCAGAGCGTCAGATAGAGCCCCTCGGCCGTCCCGCTCAATTCGCAGTCGACGGACCCCGGTCGGTGTGTGTCGGCCTCCGGCTCGCGTACGGCCTGCGGCGGCTCCGACGAGAGCTGTACGGTCCATGCGTCGCCCGTGTCCGTGGCACGCACCCGCAGTGTGCGTGGTGCATCGGTGCGCACCCTGCTCTTCGGGCGGGCGTGGAAGCCGAGCAGCAGCTCATCGATCCCGTCCAGCGCCTGCCCGGCCGCCACCGGCGAGAGCGGGCCGCCACGCGCGGACTCGGCGTCCACCCGGTGAATCGTCGTCTCGTGGGCCTGCCGCCGTGCCCAGAATGCCAGCGGGGAGGGCGCGGGCAGAAAGGTCCAGCACTCCAGGTCGGCCGGAGCGCTCTCCAGCGCGTTCACCAGCAGACCGTGTCCCTCGCGGAACCAGTCGAGCAACTCCCCGCCGTCCAGATCGGGTTCTCCGCCGCCGGCGTGGTACGTCGTGTGCCCCTCGGCGACATATGCGCTCGCCCAGCGGTGCACCATGCCCGTGTGCCGGAGCAGATTGCGCACCTGCCAGCCCGGACATGTCGGCACCGATGCGCCGGGGCCGGCCTGCTGTGCCGCGGAAGTCAGCAAGTGTCCTGCGTCCACGAGGGACTTGACGTGGTCCGTGGTCTCCATGGCAGAGATTGTGCCAGTGGCTCAGACGCCCTGGGGATGGGCGGAACGGGACCGCCCCCTCGCCGCGCACCAACCGTACGAACCAGCTGAGGGCGAGCGCCTGGTCGATGCCTCCATCGTGCGGCCGGGGAGCCGGTCCTGCCTGAGTACGCCTACTCGACCGGGCAGATGTGTGTGTCGCGGATGGCTGTCGTGCGTACGGCGATCAGGCGCGGGCCGTCGCATGCCGTGCCGCGTACCCCAGGCCTGCCGCAGCGCCGGCGAGCACCGCCACCGTAGTGAGGGCCATTGGCAGCGAGAACCAGTCGGCCAGGAACCCGATCGCGGGCGGCCCGAGCAGCATTCCGCCGTAGCCGATCGTCGACGCGACGGCCACTCCGCTCGGGCCCGCCAGTTCGCCGGCCCGGCCGACCGCTACGGGGAAGATGTTCGCCAGGCCGAGTCCGGCGACGGCGAAGCCGAGAAGGGCGAGCCAGGTGGTCGGTGCGAGCGAGCCGAGGAGCATTCCGGCCGCGCCCGTGGCACCGCCCGCGACGAGCGTGCAGGTCTGCCCGAGCCGTTCGAGCAGGGCGGTACCGGTGAGTCTGCCCGCGGTCATGGCCAGGGCGAACAGTGAGTATCCGGCGGCAGCGACGCCCGGACGGGCGTGCAGGTCCTGCGTCAGATGGAGCGCGCTCCAGTCGGCCAGCGCCCCTTCCCCGTACGCGGTGCACAGGGCGATCACACCGAACAGCAGCACCAGGTTGCGGGCCCGCCCCGCCATCCGGCGCGGCTGCTCCGCGGGGTCCGCCGCGGTCACCGTCCGGGGAGCCGGGTGTCGGAGCAGGGCCGGCCCGGCGGCAGCGGTGACCAGCAGCCCGACCCCGGTGAGGCTGAAAAGATGTGTGGCGGGGGAGAGGCCGCCTGCGACCAGTCCGCCGAGCCCGGCGCCGAGCATGCCGCCGAGGCTGAACGCGGCATGGAAGCTCGGCATGACCGGGCGCCGCAGGGCCACGACCAGATCGACCGCGGCGCTGTTCATCGCGACGTTCATCGCGCCGTACGCGGCGCCGAAGACCAGCAGGACGAGACCGAGCGCGAGGGCCGAATGCGTCTGCGCGGGCAGGGCGATGGCGAGCGAGAGGAGGGCTCCGCAGACCACCGTCAGGGGGTGGCTGCCGAACCGTCTGCACAGTTTGCCGGCGAGCATCATGGTGATGACGGCTCCGGCAGAGACCCCGAGCAGGGCGAGGCCGAGGGTGGATGCGGAGGCGCCGGTCTGGTGCTTGATGGCCGGGATGCGGACCACCCACCCGGCGAAGAGGAAACCGTCGAGGGCGAAGAACACGGTCAGCGCGGTACGGAGGCGGGCCGACGGGGGTGGGGCGGTGTCTCCGCAGGGTCCCCCCGGTAGGGCCGTCCGCAGTTTGTTTAGTTGCGGCACAAAATGAGCATAGGGGCCTCTGGGCGACGGATGCAAGATGGCCGACCGCCAGGGCCGCCACGGCAGGAATGCGCGATCACGGTGACCGGGAGGAGCGATGACAGTGACGGGAAGGGGTGATCGCGGTGGCCGGGAGGGGCGATCGCCGCGGGCCGAAACGGCGTCCGCCGTGGCCGCGAGCGGGCAGGAGTGCCCGACCGCAGCGTCCGCAGCCGCTCCGGATCATGGGAGACTCGCCCCCATGAACGGCAAGGCGACCACCACCCGGACGAAGTTGGAGAGGGGCCGGAGCGCGCTCGGGCCCGCCCTGGAGCTGGTCCACACCGGACGCGCGCCCACCCGCGCCGTGCTCACCTCCGAGCTCGGCGTCACCCGCGCGACCGCCGGCGCGGTCGCCGCGGAGCTGGAGGCGCTCGGTCTCATCCGCGTCGACTCCAGCCCCGGCTCCGCGGCAGGTTCGCAGGGCCGCCCCTCGCACCGGCTGGCGATCCACGAGTCCGGCCCGGTCGCCATCGCCGCGCAGGTGCATGCCGACGGGTTCCGTGCCGCGCTGGTGGGGCTCGGCGGCCGGATGGTCGCCACGGATCCCGGCTGTGTCACCGTCACGTCGGACCCGGCGCAGGTCGTGGGCGAAGTCGTCGACGCCTGCGCCCGGTTGCTGCGCGACAGCGGACTGCGCTGCGTCGGCGCGGGCCTCGCCGTCCCCTCCGCCGTGGCCGAACCGGAGGGCACCGCACTCAACCCACTGCACATTGCCTGGCCGGCAGGTGCCCAGGTTCGTGAGATCTTCGCCACGTGTGTACGTGAAGCGGGCATCCCCGGCCCCGCGTTCACCGGTAACGACGTCAATCTCGCCGCGCTGGCCGAGCACCGGCACGGCGCCGGCCGCGGAGCCCAGCATCTGCTCTGTGTGGCCACGGGCCACCGCGGTGTCGGCGGCGCGCTCGTTCTCGACGGCCGTCTGCACACCGGCAGTTCGGGACTGGCCCTCGAAGTCGGCCACCTCACCGTGAACCCCGAGGGGCGCCCCTGCCACTGCGGCGGTCGCGGCTGCCTCGACGTCGAGACCGACCCGCTGGCCTTCCTCACTGCCGCTCGTCGCGAACCGGGCCCCGAGGAGTCACTGCTCAAGCAGGCGAGCGACCTGCTGCGCACTGAGTGCGAGGACTCGGCGGTACGGGCCGCGGCCGAGGAACTGATCGACCGGCTCGGCCTCGGACTGGCCGGACTCGTCAACATCCTCAACCCGGACCGCATCATCCTCGGCGGACTGCACCGCGCACTGCTCGGCGCCGACCCGGAGCGACTGCGTGCCGTCGTCGCCGACCGCAGCCTGTGGGGACGCAGCGGCAGTGTGCCGATCCTGCCGTGCACCCTCGATCACAACAGTCTGGTCGGCGCGGCCGAACTGGCCTGGCAGCCGGTTCTCGACGACCCGCTGGTCGCACTGGCCTGAACCGGCGGGTGAGGTCCGGGGACGGCGGGCCGCCGGGCGATGTCGGTTGCGTACGAGGAGTCGGGAGCCGGCGGCCGGGACCTGAACGGTCGCTGTGCCGGGGGCAGCGCTCGACTACGGGGATACCTGGCCGTAGTGCACGGTGACCTTTTCGAAGCCGAGCGAGCCGAGCAGACCCTGGAGCATGCTCGTGGTGTTCTTCTCGGCCCGTTGCGTCAGACCGCTCTCCTTTGCTGCCTCACCGATGTGTTGTGCGGCAAGTTTGTTGACCGCCTGCTCACTTCCGGGGTTGTCGGAGAAGAAGTCCCCGAGCCGGTCGAGGAGACCTCGTTGTTTGGAGACGGCGTAGGAGCGATCCGGATCCAGTGCCGGTTTACCCAGTACCGCGTGGGGAAGCCGGAGTTCGGCAGTGGTGCGGTCCTCATTGACGACGACGCCGCTCCCGGTGACTTTGCCGAGGTCGACGGAAGCGCCGACCGTGCCCGCGCCGACGTACAGCGTGCGGGTCCCGCGGATCACGTCCGGCAGGAACTTGGCATCCTTCTCCAGGTCCACGACGACCTGGAAATTGCCGGAGGCGGCCTCGTACGAGCTCATGTCCTGGATCGACTTGAGCACGGCCGGACCTGAGCGGTCCTTGGTCTCGTCGCCGAAGATGTCCCCGAGGGCAGGCAGCAGGCTGAGCCTGGTCGCCAGAAGCAGCAGGGCGACGGCGGCAGCGCAGAGAGCGCCGGCCTTCCCCCATCGGCGGATTCGGTGGCCGGACCGCCCGTCCTTCTTCCTGGTCCGCTCCGGCTTTCCCGACTTGTCTGTCGTTACGTCAGTGGACGTCATACCTTCCGTGTGACCAGGCCGGGCGGATTCACGCCGTCCGCCGGTGGAACTCCGCCAGAATCCGTACGGCGGCACAGACAGTGCCACCCCGACGAGCAGGACCGCCACGACTCCGCGCGCCACTCCCCAGTCCGATCGGGCGCACACGCACTGATCGAGTAGGTTTCCGGATCAAGACCCCCGCACGCCCAGCTCCCCGGCCGGAATGTCGCCGAGCACCGTGCGGACCATGGCTACCACTGCTTGCCCTCCCCGAGCTGCTCGCGCTCCGGCATGCATAGATGCAGCACCTCGTAGCGGTCGCCGGGTGCCTCGGGGGCGTCGTGGTCCCAGAGCGTGAAGTGGAGCAGCTCCCAGCGGCGGGGGTCGACGGCCAGTGCCGTGGCGACCGCGCCGGGGGTCTTCGCCAGCGCCCCGCTCTCCTCCAGCGCCGCCTCGGCCGCGTCCGCCGGGGCCACCGGGGCCGGGATCGGCGCGCGGTGCCGGGTCGCCGTGCGGGGGAGTGCCGCCGACGCGGGGCCTTCCGCGTACGACAGGCCGGTCCAGTGCTGCACCTCGGGACGGCCGAAGTCATCGACGATGCCCTGGAATCCGGGCCCCCAGAGGAATGCGTTCATACCCTCGGGGGCCGTCCACACGTACAGCGGCGTGTACTGATTGACCGGCGAGTGCGCGCCGCGCTCGCGTACCAGGTACGCCTTGATTCCCAGGCCCGGGAAGGTGTCGAGGAGGTGGCCCTTGGTGGCGACGCGGGTGCGGATGATCCCCATGTCGTAGTCGGCAGGAAGGGTGATCTCGTATTGCATGGCATGCATCGCATACTCCTCGGGCCGGGTATTCGGCCACGTCGGCTGGGGTGCCTGGGAGAGGTCAGGCGGAGCCGGTGCGTGGGGCGAGCAGCGAGAGCAGGCCCCTGACGCCCGCGTCGAAGGCCGCCGTCGATCCCGAGGCGCGGGCCAGCACATAGCCGCCCTGCACCGTTGCGACCACTGTCGCCGCGATCTCGTCCGGGTTCAGTGAGCGGTCGAACTCGCCCTGGTCCAAGCCCTGCTGGACGATTTCGCCGAGCCTTCCGCGGAGCCAGCCGATCGTCTCGTCGACGGGTGCGCGCAGCTTGTCGCTGGCGATGACATCCGGGTCCATCGTCAGCCGGCCGACCGGGCAGCCGCGGAGCACGTCGCGCTCGCGCAGGAGGTACGCCGAGATCCGTTCATACGCCGGTCCCGGGCCGCCCAGCACCTGTTCGGCGGTGGCCCGCAGCTCCGTTGCGGTGCGGACGATGGCGGCGAGTGCCAGATCGGGTTTGCCCGCGAAGTGGTGGTACATGCTGCCCTGGCCGGCGCCCGCGTGCTGCTGGATGGCCTTCGGGCTCGTGCCCACGTAGCCGCGCTCCCACAGGAGCTCCCGGGTGGCTTCGACCAGACGGTCCGGAGTGCTCATGAAACTCACTGTACATACTAGTAGGTACAGAATCCAGGGATCTTGGTCGGCCCGGGGGAGCAGCCGCCCGAGGGCCGTGTACTCCCGCGGGGGTACGCCCACGGCCGCTGGCCGTACGACGACTCGGACCCCCGCCTGGAGCCAGGCTCGTCAGCGAGAACAACAGCACCACATCCCGAGGGAGCTGACCGAGATGAACACCCTGGCGTACTCCGGTGGACCCGGACCGTGGATCCTCCTCTTCCCGCTGATCTGGGCGGCCGTCGCCGTCACCGTTGTCACCGTGCTGCGCCGTACCGTCTGGCGCGGCGGCCGACGTGGCCTCCGGGGCCCGCGCACCGAGCACGGCGCCCCGGGTGCCCGCGGCGAACAGTCGCCCATCACCCTGCTCGGCCGGCGCTTCGCGGCGGGCGAGATCGACGAGGACGAGTACTGGCGGCGGCTCTCCGTGCTGGACGAGCAGTTCGGCCGTACCGGTCGGGGAGGTGCCGTATGACCACCACGGTCGGCTCCACCGCCACCTCCACCGCCGCCCGCGTCGTCGACGCCGTGAAGGTCTACGGCACGGGCGACACCGAGGTAAGGGCCCTGGACGGGGTGAGCGTCGACTTCCCGGCCGGCCGCTTCACCGCGATCATGGGGCCCTCCGGCTCCGGAAAGTCCACCCTGATGCACTGCGCCGCCGGACTCGACACACTCACGTCCGGCTCCGCCCTCATCGGTGACACCGACCTCAGCGCGCTCGACGACCGCAGGCTCACACTGCTGCGCCGGCAGCGCATCGGCTTCGTCTTCCAGGCCTTCAATCTCATCCCGACCCTCACGGTCGCCGAAAACATCACCCTTCCCATGGACCTCGCCAGCGAGCGCGGCGACCAGGAGTGGATCGACGCCCTCATCGACACCGTGGGCCTGCGGGACCGGCTGCACCACCGTCCCAGCGAACTCTCCGGCGGCCAGCAGCAGCGGGTCGCCGTGGCCCGCGCCTTCGCGGGCAGCCCCGATGTCGTCTTCGCCGACGAACCGACCGGCAATCTCGACTCCCGCTCCGGCCAGGAGGTGCTGCGGCTCCTCGGCCGCACGGTCCGGCAGACCGCCCGTACGGTCGTCATGGTCACCCACGACCCGGTCGCCGCCGCCCACGCCGACGAGGTCGTCTTCCTCGCCGACGGACGCCTCGTCGACCGGATGCCGGATCCCACCGCGGCGCGCGTGCTCGACCGCCTCAAGGCCTTCGACCTCACGCCCGGCACGACGGCGGTGACGTCATGACGAGCACCCGCGCCGCCGTGCGCCTCAGCGTCTCGTCGCTCCGCGCCCACAAGCGCCGCTTTGCCGGCACCTTCACCGCCGTTCTGCTCGGTGTCGCCTTCCTCGCCGGCACGCTCATCATGGGCGACACCCTGCGGGCGAGCTTCGACACGATGTTCGCCGCCGCCGCGAGCGGTACGGACGCGGTCGTCCGCAGCTCCAACGTGGTGACGGTGTCCGGCGAGGGGGAGGGCACCCGGCAGCCGGTGAGCACCGCCCTGGTGAAGAAGATCGAACAGACCCCCGGTGTCGCCGCCGCGGCACCCGACATCCAGGGCGCCGGCCAGCTGATCGGCGCCGACGGCAAGCCCATCGGCGGCCAGGGCCCGCCCACCCTTGCGGGCAACTGGATCCAGGACCCGAAGCTCAACCCGTACGAACTCGCCGAAGGGCGCGCCCCGTCCGCGCCCGGCGAGGTCGTCATCAACCGCGGCACCGCCGACAGGGGCGGGCTGAAGGTCGGCGACACGACCGTACTGCGCACCCCCGACCCGGTACGTGTCACGGTCGTCGGCCTGGCCACCTTCGGCGGCGAGGACGGCATGGGCCAGGTCACCTACACCGGGATGACGCAGGCCGACGCCGAGAAGTACCTCACCCCGAAACCCGGAGAGGCGGCCGGCATCCAGGTGCGTGCCGGGCCCGGCACCAGCCAGCAGGAGCTCGTGGACGCGCTGACTCCGGTGCTGCCCAAGGACACCGAGGCCATCACCGGCCAGGCCTCCGCCGCGGAGAACCAGAACATGATCTCCGGCGCGTTCCTCGGCCTGTTCACCACACTCCTGCTGGTGTTCTCCGGGATCGTCCTGCTGGTCGCGACCTTTTCCATCCACAACACGTTCGCGATCGTCGTCGCCCAGCGCACCAGGGAGAATGCCCTGCTGCGCGCACTCGGCGCCTCCCGTCGGCAGATCCTCGGCTCGACCCTCGTCGAGGCCGCCGTCGTCGGCGTGACCGCGTCCGCCGCGGGACTGGCAGCGGGCATCGGCATCGCCGCCGGACTGCAGGCGCTCTTCCCCGCCGTCGGCTTCCCGTTCCCCGAGGGCGCGCTCGTGATCAGCGGGGTCTCGCTGCTGCTGCCGCTCGCCGTCGGCGTCATTGTCTGCCTCGGCTCCGCCCTCCTGCCAGCCTTCCGTGCGGGACGCACCGCACCGCTCGCGGCCCTTCGCGAGACCGCCGTCGACGACTCGGCGGCCTCCCGGCCCCGTGCCGTCACCGGCGTCGTGCTGCTGCTCACCTCCGTCGGCACGATTGTGACCGGCATCCTGGCCGGTCCGTCCATGTGGCTGCCGGCCGCAGGGGCGGTCCTGGCTCTCACCGCGTTCGTCGTGCTCGGCCCGGTCGCCTCCTCGTACGCCGTACGGGTCCTCGGCGCCCCGCTCGACCGGCTGCGCGGTGTCACCGGCGGCCTTGCCAGGCGCAACGCCCTGCGCAGCCCGAAGCGGACCGCCGCCACCGCCACCGCGCTGATGATCGGCGTCGCCGTCGTCTCGCTCTTCACGGTCTTCGGCGCTTCCCTGAAGGCCACGACGAACCAGACGGTCGACCGCTCCTTCGCCGGTGATGTCGCCATCAGCGCGCCCGTGTTCGGCGCCGGTGGCAGCGGTCTCAGCCCCGGGCTCGCCCCCGCCGCCGACCGGCTGCCCGACGTGGCTACCGCGGTCGGCCTCGGCAAGGGCGTAGCGGAGGTGAATGGGTCGGGACGCGCTCTGACCGTCACCGACCCGGCCGCGCTCGCCCAGGTCTTCGACCTCGGCACGGTCCAGGGATCGATGAACGCGCTGGGCGCGAACGGCATCGCCGTATCCGGTACCGAGGCGGCCAAACGGGGTCTGCACACCGGCTCCGCCGCGCGGCTCACCTTCACCGACGGCAGGCAGCAGACCTTCACGGTCCGCGCGCTCTACGGCCGGTCGGAGCTGGCGGGTGACTATGTGATCACCCGACAGGCATGGGCCCCGCACCGCGCACAGGACTCCGACATGCTGGTCGCCGTGTCGTTCAAAGACGGGGTGTCCACCGCCGACGGAAAGGCGGCCGTCGAGAAGACCGCTGCGGCGTACGGCAGTCCGGACGTCCAGACCCGTGACGAGTACGCGCAGTCCTCGGCCGGCTCCATCGACATGGTGCTCACACTGGTCTACGCGCTATTGGCACTCGCTGTACTGATCGCGCTGCTCGGCATCGCCAACACCCTCACCCTGGCCATCCATGAACGCACCAGGGAACTTGGCCTGTTGAGGGCTGTCGGACAGACCCGGAGCCAGTTGCGGGCCATGGTCCGCTGGGAGTTCGTCCTGGTCGCCGCGTTCGGCACGGCGGGCGGTCTGCTGCTCGGCGGATTTCTCGGCTGGGTGCTGGTCAAGGCGTCAGAGGGAGCGGGCACCACCCCGTTCGCCTTCGCGCTGCCGCCGGCGCGGCTCCTGGTGGTCGCCCTGGTGGGGATCACTGCCGGGGCGCTGGCCGGCTGGCGACCGGCGCGGCGTGCGGCACGGCTGGACGTGCTCCGCGCCATTGCTGCCGATGAGACGACGACCGCGGGGCGCTGACAGACGAGGAGCGGGGCGCCTCCGGGCGCCCCGCTCCTCGCTGCGTCGGTGATCCGGGGCAGCCCTTAGCCCACCGCGGCGGACCGGGGGTCGGTGTGGGCCACCCTCTCCAGGGATGCGCTGTCGACATCCCCGAACGGGCCGTCGGTCGTGGCCCCGTACACCGAGTGCGGCCGCACCGCGGCGAACAGGGAAGGGGCCGGAAGCGTGAACCAGACGACCTTCCCGGCCTCACCACGCGGCCGGACTCCCCAGCTCTCACTGACCGCGGCAATCAGGGCCAGCCCGCGCCCCGATGTGCTGGATGCGTCGGCCTCGCGCACGGTCGGCAGCCGGGGGTCGTGGTCGTGGACGGAGACCGTCAGTCGTTCGAGCAGGAACTCGATCTCGACGGTGCACGTTTTGTCCGGCTGTGCATGCCGGTGGACATTGGTCAGCAGTTCGGTGACGCCCAGCGCTGCCTGGTCGATCAGAGGATCCAGATGCCAGTAGCGCAACTGCGCCGAGATGATTCTGCGGACCTGACCGATCCGCGACGGCAGGGCCTGGAGCTCCACCGTGCAGTGCCTGCTTGGCTCGCTGATCACGGCTGCGACTCCCCGAAATAGGTCCGGAAGAAGACGGCGGAACGGAGTCGGCGGACAGCCGGCTGCTGTTCCTGGGCCGGCGGCCTGGATCGCAGGGTCAGCGCCGGTGAACCATGAGTGACGTGAGTCCAATGTCGCTCAGGGGTAACGGCTCCGCAACTCGCAGTGTCCGGACGGCTCCGCTCCGTCAGCCCTGCTGTGCCGACCCCGCGATGTCGGCTGTCGTCCCGGCTGTGCGAGGCCCGCCCGTGATGTCAGCCCCGTCGGGCGCCCGCGCTGTGCAGTGCCTCGAGGAACCGGTGCGACGGCCCCGCTCGGTCCCGCCCATGATCGCGCTGTCCCATCGTCAGCCGGTAGCGCGTCCCGTTGAATCGCGCCACCGCCGAGTCCGCACCGGCGAACCATGGCCTGCCCGCGCTGACCGCCCCCACCGGAGCGCTGTCGATCTCCCGGCCGTAACTGGTCAGCAGCGCCACCCGGCCGTCCTTCACGATCACCTGCCCGGCTCTCGTGAGCGAGCGGGCCCACCGCTCGATCCGTACCCCCGTCGCACTGAACTCCGTTTCCGCCATGACTGCTTCGCCCCCTTCATCATGCTTCCGACGGCAAGTCTGCATGCGGCCCGGCCGGCGCACCAGACCGTATCGGGGGCGGATGTCGCAATTGCGCCGGGCCAAGGGCTGTCCCGTAATCCCTGGCGGGCGCGCGACGACAGCTACGGCACCTCGCTGCGCTGTCGAAACGCCCGAATACGCCCAGTGTGAGGACGCTCCTCCGCCTTGCGATGCACCGCATCTGACGCCGCGCGCTGATCCACCAGGGATTACGGGACAGCCCTTAGGGGACAGCCGTCCGGGCCGCCAACGCCAAGGCAGGGCTATGGACCCCCAAAGTCAATGTTTATGCAGGTAGGGGGCATATCGTTGATGTGCGGGGTCCGGGGGCCGGGGTCCGGCAGTCCGGTGACGACGAGCAGGAGCGTGCTGATGGACACCAATGAGCACAGGCACGACGGCAGGGTCATGGCGACCGTCGACGTCGACCGCACCGACCATGAGTACCGGGCCTGGCTGAACGAGGCCGTACGCAAGGTCCAGGCCGACGCCAACCGCTCCGCCGACACGCATCTGCTGCGTTTCCCGCTGCCCGAGGCCTGGGGGATCGACCTCTATCTCAAGGATGAGTCGACGCACCCCACAGGCAGCCTCAAGCACCGGCTCGCCCGCTCGCTCTTCCTCTACGGGCTCTGCAACGGCTGGATCCGGCCGGGCAAGCCGGTGATCGAGGCGTCCAGCGGCTCGACGGCCGTCTCGGAGGCCTACTTCGCGAAGCTGATCGGGGTGCCGTTCATCGCGGTGATGCCGCGCACCACCAGCCCCGAGAAGTGCCGGCTGATCCAATTCCACGGCGGTCAGTGCCACTTCGTCGACGACGCCCAGAGGCTGTACGAGGAGTCGGCCACGCTCGCCGCCGACACCGGCGGTCACTACATGGACCAGTTCACCTACGCCGAGCGGGCCACCGACTGGCGCGGCAACAACAACATCGCCGAGTCGATCTACCAGCAACTGCGGCTGGAGCGCTACCCGGAGCCCACCTGGATCGTCGCCACCGCCGGAACCGGCGGCACCTCGGCGACCATAGCCCGCTATGTGCACTACATGCAGTACGAAACCCGGATCTGTGTGCCCGACCCGGAGAACTCCTGTTTCTTCGAAGGCTGGACCCACCACAACGCCCTCGCCACCAGCGACTGCGGTTCACGCATCGAAGGAATCGGCCGGCCCCGGATGGAACCGAGCTTCGTACCAGGCGCCATCGACCGGATGATGAAGGTGCCGGACGCGGCCAGTGTCGCCACCGTACGCGCCTTGGAGCAGGCCATCGGCCGCAAGGCGGGCGGCTCCACCGGCACCGGGCTGTGGAGCGCCTTCAAGCTCGTCGCCGAAATGCTGGAACAGGGCCGCGCAGGCAGCATCGTCACGCTGCTCTGCGACCCGGGCGACCGCTACCTCGACAAGTACTACTCCGACAGCTGGCTCGCCGGACAGGGCCTCGACATCGCCCCGTACGCCGCGACGATCGAACACTTCCTGGCCACCGGCAACTGGCCCCGCTGAGCCCCGTCCCTCATCCGCGGGCCGAGCCTCAGGCGGAGGTGGCGTCAAAAGCTGATCACCAAGCTCAAAGCGCACGGCCACGATGCGGTTGCCGCGTCTCCGAACACCGGTGTCAATACCATTACCGGTGAAGGCCTTGCCGAAGCGCTGCCAGGCGCGGACGTGGCCATCGGCGGGCGAAGGCGCGAGCAAGACGTTCGGGCAGAATGGCTCTCGCGAAGCCTTACTCGGCCTTGCTACCTGCCTCATCACCCACCGACACGTCCAACGCCTTTGTTAGGACCTCTGAGCTTGAGATTAAACCTGTAAAGATCATTTAGCTGCTGTGGTGCTCTCGACCTCTGGTGTTGGTTGGCACTGGCTGTTTTTGCTGGTGGGGGTCTTCCTTTTCCCGACTGGGTAGCGGGTACGGGGTGGTCGGGTGGTGCCTTTCGGGCGGCCGGGGCCTGCGGTTGCGGGTTTCGGTCTTCTGGCGGGGGTGCCGATCGTGCGCCGTAGGTGACGAAAACCTCGGCGGACACGGCCGGGTGTCATCGGCTGGTCGGCGGGGATGGATCGTTCCCACGGGCGTCGCAGGTCACGGGTGAGGGTGCGGGCAAGGCGGAGTTGGGCGTGTGCGGCCAGGATCAGCCAGGTCCAGCGCTCGCCCTGCTCGGGAGTGCGGATCTGCGGGCGGGTCCAGCCCAGCACTGCTTTGATCAGCCGAAAGGTGTGCTCGATGTCGAACCTGCGCAGGTAGGTCTTCCACAGCAGGTCCAGGTCGAAGGCCGTGTGAGCGGGCGCGGTGTGCCACAGCCACAGATCCTGTGGCGCCCGGTTGCCGGGCAGGTGCTCGACTTTGATCCGGATCACGGTGCCCGGCACGACCGGCATGGTCCCGGTGAAGCCGGTCCAGCCGGCCTGCCGGGTCAGCACGCCAACCAGGCATAGCGAGAAGCCCCCTCGTTTACCAGGGGGAGGAGTCACGGAACGCACCTCCCGTGCGATCGGCAGCGGACGCACCCCGTCCGCGAGGTGCCACACGATAACTGTCACACCGTCAGATGTCCGCACCGGTCCGTGCTACCGATACGGCCGCACCGGGCCGTCCAGGAGACCGTCCAGCACCCGGCCGAAGATCCGGCGGCCCGCGCCGGAGATCAGCGCGTCTCCCCACTGCGGCAACAGCCGGATGCGAAGCTCCTCCACCCACACCACATGCGATCCGCATTCCGCCGGATACACGTCGATCGAGGCCCGGCCCAACACCACCGAACCGCGCTTCTGCAACCGGCAGAGCCCGGCCCGGCCGGCCGCGGGCGGCGTCCAGTGCACCACCTCCATCGGATCGTCGAACCCCAGCGGGCCGACCCCTGTGCGGGCCACGAAGACGGTCCCGACTCCGGTGGGCAGCCCCGTCGGGACGCTGATCCGGGTGAGCGGGACATGCGCGGCGTGCCGTTCCCAGTCGGTCACCCGACGCCAGGACTCGGCGGCGGGCAGGGGGGTGAATCGCTCGATCCGGAAGACGGCCACAGCACGATCCTAGGACGTGACGGGCACGGTGCGCACAGAGCGGAACGTGTGATTCGCTCCTGCGCCGCCCACTGTCTAGCTGTCGGAGCGCTCGCCCTCGGCGGTCTCGCCCGCCACCACCAGGCCCGGCAGATGTTCCTCGATCTCCTCGCGGGCCCGCGCCGACAGACGGGAATCGGTGACGAAGGTGTCCACCTGCTCCAGCGCTGCGAACGAACTCAGGCCCACCGTGCCCCACTTGGTGTGGTCGGCGACGACCACCACGCGTCGCGCCGAGTGCACGAAGCGCCGGTTGGTCTCGGCCTCCGCCAGATTCGGCGTCGACAGCCCGGCCTCGACCGAGATCCCGTGCACCCCGAGAAACAGCACATCGAAGTGGAGCGAACCGATCGCCTGGTCGGCGACCGGGCCGACCAGCGAGTCCGACGGAGTCCGTACCCCACCGGTGAGGACCACCGTGGCGGCCCCGGCCCGTGGCCCGCCCGTCGCCGAACGCTGCGCGGTGTGGAACACGTCGGCGACCCGCACCGAGTTCGTCACCACCGTCAACTCCGGTACGTCCAGCAGATGCTGGGCCAGCGCAAACGTAGTCGTACCACCGGAGAGCGCGATCGCGCTGCCGGGCACGGCCATGGTCGCGGCGACCCGTGCGATGTCCTCCTTGGCGGTCAGCTCCAGCGTCGACTTCACCTCGAAGCCGGGCTCGTGCGTGCTCGCCTCGACAACCGGCACCGCGCCGCCGTGCACCTTCTCGATGACCCCCTGACGGGCCAGTGCGTCCAGATCCCGGCGGACGGTCATGTCGGAGACGCTGAGCTTGCGGGTCAGCTCATTGACCCTGACCCCGCCGCGCCTGCGTACCTCGTCGAGGATCAGGGCACGCCGCTGCTCCGCGAGGAGGTTCTGATTCTCGCTCAACGCCGGGTCCGGTCCTTCCCTCTCGCCTGTTGCAGGCTGGCCGTCTGTCGGACGGGGTCATCCTGCCACGCAGCTCCGTCCGGCGCCGCACTGGGGAGATTCGGTGAGACGGGTGCCCTTGCGGCCGCTGTTCCGCGATTCTGGTGACTGCGCATCAGCACGCAGCCCGGAGCACCGCGAGAGCGAGAGAGCGAGTCACCCACGTGCCCCCTGTCACCCAGGCCCCGCAGAGCACGGGGGCCGCGCTGGAACTGCTCGTCCACGGCGTCGGCGGGGCCACTCCCCAGGACATGCTCGACGATCCGCGTATCGTCCGGGTCACCGGTGACGCGACGGCGGCCATCTACCGTCGCACCGGGGACGTCGACGCCGAGCAGCACCCCGAGCGGTATCGGGAACGGCCCATCGAGGAGGCCTACTGCTGGTCCAACCTCACCTCCGGCAACGGTTCCCGCGCGCTCTGGCTCCTGCTGCTCCCGTTCATGGTGGTCAACCTGGCCCACTGGATGCGGCCCACCGCCAAGGGCCGCACCCGCGCGGTGCGGCTCTACGGCGTACTCGTCCGGCTCGTCGCCCTCAGCCTCACCGTGCTGTTCACCGCGGCAGCCTGTGAGGTCGCGCTCGATCTGGTGGCCTGGCAGTGCGCGGGCGTACCCGACTGCTCGAACCAGCGGTCCTGGCTCGGCTTCCTGTCGACGGAGCAGGGCGGCTGGTGGTCGCAGCCGGGCCGTCGGCTCGCGCTCGCGGCCCTGGTGCCCACCGCCCTGGTGGGACTGCTCTGGTACCTGTCCAACCGGACCTGGAGCGCATACGAGTCGCAGCGCCCGCTCACCGGTGCCGAGCCGGACGACCACGTTCCTGACGGCGCCATTCCCGACGACATGCCCGACGACGTTCCTGCCGGCCCTCCCGGCGGCCTCCCCAACGGCGGGATCGACGCCACCCCCGCCGTCCGCCCCGCCCTCGGCCGCCCCGGCTTCTGGTACGGCCGGCGGCTCGTGGCCCGGCTGCGGGCCGCGCACACCGCCGCCGGGTTCCTGACCGTGGCGGCCTCCGTCGCGGGCGCCGCCGCCCGGCACGACCGCGCCGTCAGCGGCCCCGTACCCGACATCCTCGGCCGGCTGATCGAGGCAATGCTCGTGCTGGGCACCCTCGTTGTGCTCTGGGTGGTCTGCCGTCGCGGCCGCAGCGAGCGGCGGATCGACAACCGGCTCGACCGCGCCGTCATCAGCTGTCTTCCCGGCGCCGCCCTCGCCCTGCTCCTCCTCGCCGCTGTGTACGCCGCCTGGTCCCGCCCCGGCTGGGTCTCCGCGGGCTCGCTCCCCGGCGACGTCACGTTCCGTGTCCTCACCGTCGGCCAGGGGGCACTCGTAGTGGCCCTTGCGGTGGTGGCGCTCGGCCTGTACCGCCGGACGCCCGAGCCGCGCACGGTCATGTACGGACTCGGTGGCCCCGCGGTCGCGATGCTCGCCTGCGCCCTCGGCGGCGTCATGTCCGGCGGGGTCGCGCAGCGCGTCGCCGACTGGCTCGACGGCTCCGGCACTCCCGGCATGGGGCGGACCTCCGCCATCGACGGGCCGCCCGTCCTGCTCAGCTGGCAGGCCTCCGTCATCCCCGTATTCCTGGTGCTCGTGCTGGTCCCCGCCGCCGTGCTGGGTGTACGCACCTGGCTCGCCGCCCGCGCCCTGGAACCCGAGGTCGACCAGGAGTACGGGCAGAAGCGGCCGGACGGCGCCCGTACCCGGCAGATCGCCAGGACCCGGGCCACGGCCGCGCTCACCGACTCGGCGCCCTGGCTGCTGGGCCTGGTCTCCGGCGCCACTTTGCTGCTCGGCGCGGGCGCCGTCGCCGGGGCGTGGGTGAGCGGACAGGTACCGGGACTGGCGCTGGACGGTGCCGGCCCGTTCATCGAGTCGGTGGCGGAAGCGGCCCAGTCGACCGGGTCCTGGATGATCGGCTTCGGCTTCATCCTCTTCGTCACCTGGGGGCGGCGCGCCTACCGGGATGCCTCCGCGCGGCGCACCATCGGCATCCTCTGGGACGTCGGTACGTTCTGGCCGCGCGCCGCTCACCCCTTCGCGCCGCCGTGCTACGCCGAGCGTGCCGTCCCCGACCTGGCGTCCCGGATGTCCGGCTGGACCGGCCGCACCCGGGGCAGGCTCGTCATCTCGGGCCACTCCCAGGGCAGCGTCCTTGCGGCGTCCGCGGTCTGGCAGTTGCCCGCCGAGACCCGGAATCGGGTCGCCCTGCTCACTTATGGTTCGCCGATCGAGCGGCTGTACGGGCGCTGGTTTCCGGCGTACTTCGGTTCCGGACCGCTGCACGGACTGCACCGGTCCGTGCACTGCTGGCGCAATCTGTGGCGGGCCACCGACCCGATCGGCGGCCGGGTCCGGCTCGACGACGGGCCGGGGCCCGAGGTGGACCGGGGGCCTCTGAGGGACCCGCTGGTCTACGGGCGTACACAGGAACATCCGCTGCCCGAACCCGTGCTGGGGCACTCGGACTACCAGGCCGACCCGGTCTTCGCCGAGGAGCGGGCCGCGCTGCTCGACCGGCTCGGCCCGGTCCTGCCCCGCCAGGCCGGCGGGGACTCCGAGGAGACTCAGGGGAGTTCCGGCAGGTCCTCCGGGTAGAGCAGGGTGAGGTCGTCGGTGCTCGGCTCGGCGAGCTGGGCGACCCGGCCCGCATGCCGCTCGACCATGGACTCGAAGGTCTGGCGGGCCGTGCGGCCGTTACCGAACGCGGGGCCCTTGGGCAGCTCGGTGAAGTACTTCAGCAGTGCATCCCCGGTGTCCCCGGCCAGGCTGTACTCGTGTTCCTCGGCCTGCTGCTCGACGATCCGCAGCAGTTCGGCGGGCTCGTAGTCGCTGAAGGTGATGGTCCGTGAGAAACGGGACGCCACGCCGGGGTTGACGGTGAGGAACCGCTCCATCTCGTGGGTGTAGCCGGCGACGATGACGACCACCGCGTCCCGGTGATCCTCCATCAGCTTCACCAGCGTGTCGATCGCCTCGCGGCCGAAGTCCCGGCCCGAGTCCTCCGGCGACAGCGCGTACGCCTCGTCGACGAACAGCACGCCACCGCGTGCCCGGTCGAAGGCCTCCTGGGTACGGATGGCTGTCGAGCCGATGTGCTCGCCGACCAGATCGACCCGGGACACCTCGACGAGATGCCCGCGCTCCAGCACACCCAGCGAGGCGAGGATCTCGCCGTACAGCCGGGCCACGGTGGTCTTGCCGGTACCGGGGGAGCCGGTGAAGACGAGATGGCGCCGCACCGAAGCGGCCTTGAGTCCGGCCTCAAGCCGGCGGCGGCCCACCTCGATCATGTCCGTGAGGGCTCGCACCTCGCGCTTGACGCTGTCCAGGCCCACCAGCGCGTCCAGTTCGCCGAGAACGGCGCCCGACGTACGTACCGGTTCGGCGGGCACGTCGACGGCGGTGGGCGCGACCGCCCGCTGCGGGGGCACCGCATCGAGCAGCCCGGGGGCCGCCTCGGTGGCCGTCAGCACCGTGGGTGGCGGGGGAGGGGGAGTGCGCAGCCCACTCTCGTCGCTGGTGCAGTCCTCCACGACCGGGCCCGTCCCCTGACCGTCGCCGTGCGAGCCGCCTTCGGCGAACTCGTAGCCCCCGCGGGCACACCGCTCCGTGCGGCACCGGGTCAGCGTCGTACGGCAGCCGTCCATCACATGGAAGCCGTAGCCGTCGCTTCCGGTGACCCGGCAGCTGTGGAAGGTGCCGCGGCCCTCGGCCGAGACATAGAAACCGGCCTCGGCGGGCGAGGTGACCGTGCAGCGCTCGATGGTCGGGTCCGCGCCCTTGGTGACGATGACACCGGTCTGCGCCGCGTCGATGGTGCAGTTGTTCAGCGTGCCGCCGCTGCCGTGGTCGCGGAACCAGGCACCGGTCGACGCCTCCCGGATCCGGCAGTCGTCGAGCTGCGCGGTCGCCCCGTCGCTCACCGACACCGCCGTGTTGCGGACCTGGGTGAGATCGCTGTCGACGACATCGGCGCGCGAACCCCGGTCGAGGACGAAGATCGCGTCCGGCACGTCGTGGACCCGGCAGGAGTCCAGTATCACGGTCGCCCCGTCGCTCACCCAGACAGCCGGGTAGTCGCCCGTACTGTCGTGGATCTCGCACTGGTTGGCGTCGACCCGGGTGCCGGGGTCCCACACGGAGAGGCCGTTGCGGCCGAAGCGCCGCACCGTGGACCGGGTCAGCGTGAGGACCGAACGGGAACGCAGATCCACCGCGTTCTCCGGGATGTCATGGATGTCGCAGTCGGCGAGCGTCAGCACCGCATCCGTGTCGAGCGTGACCCCGTCCGACGAAGTGCGGTGCACCGTGCAGTCGGTGAGATGGGCGGTGGCGCGGGCGGTCACCTGTATTCCGCTGCCCTTGATCTCGTACACCTCGCAGCCGACCCCCTCCAGAGCGCTGCCCTCACCGGTGACACTCAGCCCCGCGCCCGAGGCGTGGTGGATGCGGCAGCGCTCCAGCCGCGGATGCGCACCGCCGCGTACCGAGACCCCGGACTGTCCGGCCGAGACGATCTCGCACTCCTCGAACACCCCACCCGCACCGTCGAGTACGGCGATGCCGACCCCCGCAGGGTTGTCGACCGTGCAGCGACGCACGGTCGGGCGGGCCGCACCGCGCACCTCGATCCCGGCGGCGGACCGCGTCACGATCCGCAGATCCGCCAGCTCCGGGGCGCCGTCCTCGACGAGGAGCGCGGGAGCTGCCGAGTCCTGGCCCTCCACATGCAGATCCTGGACGACGGCGGAGGCGCGGAGCGTCAGCGGTACGCCGTCGACCGGCGCGATCCGTACGGAGCCGACGGAGCCCTCCGGGCCGCGCAGCGTCACCGCGCGGTGCAGGACCAGATTCTCCCGGTAGGTGCCCGGCGCGACGGTGAGGACATCACCGTCCGCCGCGGCCTCCAGGGCTGCGGTGAGGGAGGCGTATTCGCCAGTGCGGCGCCGCCACCGCGATGTGCCGGTGTGCGTCACCTGGACCGTGCCCTGTGCCATGGCGCTGCTGTGCCCCCACCTCGTGCGTGTGTGATGCCCTGACCACCGGCCTTTCGGCAGCGGTCATTCCGGGTCCGCCCGTCGAAGAGGCGGGCGGGCCGGTCCACCGTAGCGCGCGCGGAGGGCGGGAGTTGACGCGATCAGCAGCTCGTCAGCTGCCGGTGCCCGTCCTGCCCCAGTCCGGACCGGCCTCCGCCCATGCCCGGTCGAGTCGTGCGTACCGCCGTTGCACCATGCGCCATACGATCAAACGCCGCCCGGCCTCGACCAGACCGACACCGATCAGCGTCACCCCGAACCCTGCCAGCGCCGCATGGGTGCGGGCCGTCGCCGCGTCCATGGGGCGCAGCGACGGGTGGCCCTGCGGATCCGTCCAGATCCGCACCCGGGAGCCGGGCTCCGTGACCCGGGAGGAGGTCGCCACCGTACCCCTGATGGGCGTGCCGTCCGGGGCCTTCCAGCGCGCCAGTACCGACGTCCGCGTCGTACGCTCCGAGGACACCTCGGGATCGGTGACCATGTGCGGCGCCCCCGGCACCCGGCGCACCACGACCGCCGTTGTGGGATGGCGCTGCGTCTGCTGGAACCGTACCGACTGCTGCAGGACGTCGTCGGTGAGCGCCCCGCACAGCCAGCCGAGCGCCGGCGCCGCCAGCACCATCAACAGCAGCGCGACCAGAGCCACCCATGCCTCGCGCCGGTCGGTGGCGCGGCGCAGAGGATTGTGCCGCCAACGCCAGACTCCCGATACCGCTCGCACAGTTCTGCACCCCCTTCCGCATCCGTCATAACCTGATACGGCACACTTCGCGCGCTGGAGCAGCGAAGAGAGAGCTACTTCACCCTGTCCAACGCACGGTCCACCCCGGTGAGTTCCCCCTCGACCGGGCTGTCGTGTGTCGGCGGTGGTGATGAGACGGCCAGTGCTGTGCGCGGCTGCTGACGTGGTGCGACGGCCCGGTCCGCGGCGTCGGACGGCATCCGCCGACGGTTGCCGTCGAGTCCCCATGGCTCGACGGCGCGCAGACTGGATGCGTGGGCGCAGCACGTAGTACGGGAGGGCGTGAGCGCGCATCCTGCCGGTCCCCGGACAGGCCCGTGTGCGGCGGGTCGCTCCGGCTCGTACGCCTGGCTCCGTACCTCCGGCTCAGTACCCCCGGCCCTGGTACGGGCGGTTGTACGGGTCCTCGTACGGAGAGGGCGCGGGTGCGGGCCGCGGCGACGCCGGACGCATCGACTCGTACCCGGTACCCGGCGCGGGGCGCTGCTGCTGGGGCTGAGGGGCCTGGTAGCCGCCACGCATCCCGGTCGGCTGCTGCGGGATGTACGGCGCCGGGGCCTGCTGCAGATGAGCCGGCTGCATCGGCGCGTAACTCTGCTGCTGCGCGGCCATCGGCTGCGGGTAGCCGTACGACGGGTTGGGCTGGGAAGGCGCCGCGGGAAGAGCCGGCAGAGCCGCCGGGAGCGCCGGCAGGTAGCTGTTGCCGATGTCATAGGCGGCAGGCACTCGGATCGGGGCGATCTGAGGGGTACCCCGCTCCGCGACCAGGGAGTCGTAGATCGGAGTGTCGGGGAACGACGGCGCGGCGTAGTAGCCGCCGCCGTAGGTGGAGCGGGGGGAGGTCATGACACATAAGTTAAGCCCACGATGTGCTGGTTGGGGAGCCCGATAAGAGGGTTGGTTTACGAGATGTGAGTGAACCAGGATCCCCAATGCGAGCGAACTTGGGAAAAAAGGGCGTCCGGGCGCGTAGTAATCGTGTAAAGGGCGAGTTCACGGGGGGTTACCGGCGGATCGCGGGACGGGGTACGTCATCGCTGTGGGCTCGACGAGGGAGGCGGATTAGGTTGGCCCGGGAAAGTCTTCGGCAGCCGGACTCGCGATGGGGGCGAGCATGACCATGCTAAAGGGAACCAATGTTCCGGTGGCGGCTCAGGCCGTGCGGGTCGAATTGGGGTGGCGTACCGCGCCGGGCGCACCGGACGTGGATGGATCGGCGCTCCTTCTCGTGTCGGGTAAGGTCCGCAGCGACGCGGACTTCGTCTTTTACAACCAGCCGGTGCACGCCTCGGGTGCGGTGCGTCACGAGGGCAGACGGAGCGTGGCCGACGGCGTCACGGACAGCCTCGCGGTGGACCTGGAGCGGGTGGAGCCCGCCATCGATCGCGTCGTCCTGGCCGCCTCCGCGGACGGCGGCACCTTCGGGCAGGTGGCGGGGCTCCATGTACGGATCACGGACGCGTCGGACGGCACCGAGATCGCGCGCTTCGACAGTGCCGACGCGACGGTGGAGACCGCATTCATTCTCGGTGAGCTGTACCGGCGGCAGGGGGCCTGGAAATTCCGGGCCGTGGGCCAGGGGTACAGCACCGGTCTCGAAGGTCTCGCCACGGACTTCGGTATTTCCGTCGACGAACCACAGCACCCGCAGCAGCCTCAGCAATCACATCAGCCGCAACAGCCTCAACAGCCCCAAAGTGCAACGCGCGTTGACCTGCCGACACCGCCACAGGTGCCCCCCGGACAGTACCCCCAGTCCCCGCCTGCCGCCCGGATGGCACCACTCGTACCTCCGGCACCCCCGGCCGCCCCGCCGGCCGCTCAGCCCGTCCGGCTGACCAAGGTGACGCTCACCAAGGAGGCGCCCTCGGTCTCGCTCGCCAAGCAGGGCGGCACTTCGGGGGCCATGCGTGTGAATCTCAACTGGCAAGTCCGCAAACAGTTCACGGGGTGGGGCAGCAAACTCGGCAGAGCCATCGCCAACCACGCGGACCTCGATCTTGATCTCTGTGCCCTCTACGAACTGACCGATGGCAGGAAGGGAGTTGTGCAGGCGCTCGGAAACGCCTTCGGCGCTCTCGGGCAGCCCCCGTATGTCCATCTCGACGGAGACGACCGCACCGGTGGCGTCTCCACCGGCGAGAACCTCACGATCAACCTCGATCACAAGGACCGGCTCCGCCGCGTCCTGATCTTCGTCACCATCTATGAAGGCGCCCGGAGTTTCGCCGATCTGCACGCGACCGTCACCCTGCAGCCGCAGCACGGCGCTGCCATCGACTTCTCGCTCGACGAATGCACCGTCCCCTCCACGGTCTGCGCGCTCGCACTCATCACCAACACCGGGGGAGACCTCACCGTGCAGCGCGAAGCCCGCTATCTCGTACCCGAGCGCGGGGTGAGCCCGCAGCGCACCATCGACTACGCCTACGGGTGGGGGATGAACTGGACACCAGGCCGTAAATGACCCCGGATCCGTCCGGTCCCGCCTCAGTCGGCGGACCGGCACCGCCATCCGCTCAACGGTCCGGCGCGGCCTCGGGACGGGCGTAGGTACGCCCCTTCCAGGCCGCGCCACGGCCCCGGTAGTGCTGCACCGCCGAATCGACCGTCATCAGCAGATACAGCACGGCGGTGAACGGCAGCAGCGGCGCCAGCCAGAGCGACTGCCGGTAGAAACCCAGCATCGGCATATACGTCCCGGTCATCACCGCCCACGCCGCGCCACCCGCCCACGCCGCCACCGGGTCACTGCCCAGCAGCCCCACCGCAAGCGCGACCGGCGGTGCGAGATAGACGAGCGCGAGACCCAGCACCGTACCGACCAGCAGCAGCGGGTTGTGCCTCAACTGGGCGTACGCGCTCCGCGAGACCATCCGCCAGAGATCCGCCAGCCGGGGATACGGCCGCACACTGTCCACCCGCTCCGCGAGCCCCAGCCAGATCCGGCCGCCGCTGCGCTGCACCGCGCGCGCCAGCGACACATCGTCGATCACCGCCTGCCGGATCGACTCCGGCACCCGCGCCCGCTCTGCGGCCTCGGTCCGCAACAGCACGCACCCGCCCGCCGCGGCCGCGGTCCGCGCCGTCGCCCGGTTCACCCACCGGAACGGATAGAGCTGCGCGAAGAAGTACACGAAGGCCGGCACGACGAGGCGCTCCCATGCGCTCGCCACCCTCAGCCGCGCCATCTGCGAGACCAGATCGAACCCACCGGAGCGGGCAGCGGCGACCAGCTCCCGCAGACTGTCCGGCTCATGCGCGATGTCCGCGTCCGTCAGCAGCAGGTATTCCGGCGCCGGCTCCCGGGCACGCGCGAGGGAGATCCCGTGCCGCACGGCCCACAGCTTGCCCGTCCAGCCCGGCTCGGGCTCCCCGGGCGACACCACCGTCACCGGAAGCCCGCCGTACCGTACGGACAGCGCACGGGCGAGATCCCCCGTGCCGTCCTTGCTGCAGTCGTCGACCAGGATGACCTCCGAGGCCCCCGGATAGTCCTGCGCCAGCAGCGACGGCAGACTCACCGGCAGCATGTCCGCCTCGTCACGGGCGGGCACCACGATCGCGACCGACGGCCAGCCGTCCGGGGCCGCACGCCGCGGCAGCCGCTGGTCGGTCCGCCAGAAGAACCCCTGTCCCAGCAGCAGCCACACCCATGCGAACAGTGAACCCACGGCGATCCAGGCAATGGCACTCATTCGCCGCAGTCTGCCCCACTGTGACGAGACCGCAAGGGCGGTCGACTATGGTGACCGGGTGAAGATCGCGCTCATGGACTCCGGAATCGGCCTGCTCGCGGCGGCCGCCGCGGTACGCCGGCTGAGACCCGACGCCGATCTGGTGCTCTCCTCCGACCCCGACGGCATGCCGTGGGGTCCTCGTACGCCGCAGGACGTGACGGCACGCGCGCTGGCCGTGGCCCGCGCGGCCGCAGCCCACCGGCCCGACGCACTGATCATCGCCTGCAACACCGCCTCCGTGCACGCTCTGCCGACGCTCCGCGCCGAGCTGGAACCCACGCTGCCGGTCGTCGGCACCGTCCCCGCGATCAAGCCGGCCGCGGCCGGTGGCGGTCCGGTCGCGATCTGGGCCACTCCCGCCACCACGGGCAGCCCGTACCAGCGCGGACTCATCGGGGACTTCGCCCGCTCGGTCGCCGTCACCGAAGTTCCGTGCCCCGGTCTCGCCGACGCCGTGCAGAACGCGGACGAAGCCGCGATCGACCGTGCCGTCGCCGCGGCGGCGGCTCTCACTCCATCGGACGTAAGGGCCGTCGTTCTGGGCTGTACCCACTACGAACTGGTCGCCGAGCGGATCCGGGCCGCCGTGCAGCAGCCCGGTCTGCCGCCCGTCACGCTGCACGGCTCCGCCGGGGCCGTCGCCGCCCAGGCGCTGCGCCGGATCGGGGCCGCACCCGTTCCTTCGGCCGAACCGGCCACCTCGCTCACCGTGCTCCTCAGCGGCCGCGCCGCCGAGCTGCCGGAAGCCGCCCTGGCCTATGCCGAGGGACTGCTGCTGGGCGCCGTCAGCCCCGCCCGCTGAGCCTGCGGCGGCCCGGCGAGGGCTGTTCCACCCGTCGCGGCTGCCCCGATTCTGAGTACGCTTCTGGCATGAGGGACCACCCCCGAAAACCGACGCACACCGGAGCCGAGACGTCTCCCGCCGTCTGGACCGGACGGGCCACCAACAAGGCCCAGTGGGTGCTCGCCGCCGCCGGTGCGGCCTGCACGGCCCTGGGCGTTCAGCTCGCCGTGAGCTCCGACTGGACCTCCGGCATCGTCCCGTTGCTGATGGCGGTGATCGGCTGCGTGGCGGCCGGACTTCTCATGCTGTTCGGCACGCTCGCCTTCGTGAACGTGGCCGTCCGGGTCGACGCGCGCGCCCTCGAAGTGCGCTGCGGTCACATGGGCCTGCCGCGCCGCCGGATCCTGCTCACCCAGGTGGTGGGCGCGGATTTCGTACCCCAGGTCACCCCCCGCCAGTGGGGCGGCTGGGGCTACCGCTGGCGGCCCGAGCGGGGCACAGCCGTGGTGGTCCGCAAGGGAGAGGGCCTGGTGCTCAGGCTCGGCGACGGCAGGACCTTCACGGTCACGGTGGACGACGCGGAGGCGGGCGTACGGTTCATCCGCGAGCGGCTCCACCTGCCGGCGGCCGGCGCACCGGCCGGGGCCTGAGCGGGTAGCAGCCCCAGTGGCTCAGCCAACCCGGTCGGTCAGAGCGGCGTGTGATCCGCCCGCGGGCCGCATTCGGCCGCGGTCTGCCTCCCGTCCGCGGCGGGGCCCGCATCGCCGGAACCCTCCGCACGGGACCCGTCAGCCGCTCGTGCCGTGTCCGACGCAGCTCTCCCGTTCCCGATGGGCAACCGGGCCGATGCCAGCCCCGCGAGCAGTCCTGCCCCCGCCGTCACGGGCGTGAAGCTCAGTGCATTTCCGACACTCGCCAGGGCCGCGAGTGCGGTGAGCGCGGCGCCTGCCGTCAGGACGACCGCCGTGGTGCGGGGCGAGCGCCAGAGCACGTACAGCAGCCAGCCGAAGGCCGCCCCCAGCAGCGTCACCCCCACCACCCCCTGCTCGGCGGCCTGCTGCAGCGGCGCCGAGTGCGGCTTCCCGTCGGATCGCAGGGTCTGCTGGGCGGTCGGGCTCAGTTCGGCGAACCGGTCGGATCCGACGCCCAGCACCGGATGTTCCTTGGCGAGCGTCACCGCGTCCTGCCACAGAAGCACGCGGTTCCGGGTGAGCTGACCCTCCAGGGAGATCATCAGGCCGTCGGGCAGTGCCTCCTCGGCCACCGCCCATGACGTACCGACCACCAGCGCCGTGACCAGTGCGAACCCGGCGAGCCCGAGCAGCCTGCGGCGCATTTTCGCCGCGGCCAGCGAACAGAGCAGCACCCCGAGCGCCGCGACGAAACCGGCCACCGACCGCATGGTCAGCGCGGCGCAGGCGGTACCGAACGCGAGCAGCCGCAGCGTGAGGCGCAACGGAGCCCGCCGGGCCACCGCGGCCGCGCAGCAGGCGGCGCCCGCGGCCAGTACCAGCAGCGCGGCCGCCGCCCCGGTGTGCCCGGGGGCGATGTCGACGGCGGCGGTGGCGCCCGGCATACCGCTGGTGCGTGAGACGAGGGCCATGACGAGGGCGGCGACGGCGGCGGCCGTGGCGGTGGCCACCGGCAGCAGCGTCCCGCAGATCCGGCCGCAGGCGAAGCCCGCGGCGACGGCCAGCAGCGCCAGCAGCACGCCCTCCGGCCTCGTCTCCCGCCCGGCCGCGCTGACCAACGACCAGATCGCGCAGGCGGCGAGAATCGCCGCTCCGGCTCCGTCGGACGCGTTGCCGCGTTCCCGAGCCGCGTGCCCGCCTGCCGGTGCAGTCATCCGTCCGACCCCCCGAACTGTGACCGTCCCGTCCGCGGCGGCCGGATGCGGCCGGTCGGCGGGGGACTGGCGCACACGGTAACGGCAGTGGTGCGGGTTTGTGGAGGAAAAGCGCAGGAACCATCCGGTAGGGAGGATTCCGGCACGGCACGGGACTGCCCCGCACACAGCCGACCACCGTAGACTCCGCCTGGTGAGCGCCACCATCACCGCAGTCGACGACCCGCAGTCCGCCCCTTCGTCCCGGGGCAGACGGCTTCTGCCGCGGCTCGTGCGACCGGCGGCGGCCGTGCTCGCGGGCGTGCTGCTGTACCTGAGCTTCCCGCCCCGGCCCCTGTGGTGGCTGGTTCTGCCCGGCTTCGCCCTGCTCGGCTGGTGCCTGCACGGCCGTCGGCTCCGCGCCGGTTTCGGCCTCGGCCTGCTGGCCGGCCTCGGCTTCATGCTGCCGCTGCTGCACTGGACAGGCGAGGAGGTCGGACCCGTCCCGTGGCTGGCGCTCGCCGTCGCCGAAGCGCTGTTCGTCGCGGTGGGCTGCATCGGAATCGCCGCCGTGTCCCGGCTCGCCTGGTGGCCGGTCTGGACCGCTGCGGTCTGGACGCTGGACGAGGCGGTCCGGGCGAGGGTGCCCTTCGGCGGCTTCCCCTGGGGCAAGATCGCGTTCGGGCAGGCGGACAGTGTGTTCCTGCCGCTCGCGGCCGTCGGCGGCACCCCGCTGCTCTCGTTCGCGGTGGTGCTGTGCGGCTTCGGGCTCCTCGAAGCGGTGCGTGCCTTCCGTAGGTACCGCAGCACCGGTCAGGTTCCCCGGGCCACGGTCGCCGCAGCGGCCGCCGCCGTCCTCGTACCCCTTGCCGGGGCGCTGGCCGCGCTGCCGCTCGTCGACGACTCGGCGGAGGACGGCACCGCGACCGTCGCGGCGATCCAGGGCAATGTGCCGCGCCTCGGACTCGACTTCAACGCGCAGCGCCGCGCTGTCCTCGACAATCACGCGCGCCGAACCGAACAGCTCGCCCGCGAGGTGAAGGCGGGCAAGGTGCCGCAGCCCGACTTCGTCCTGTGGCCGGAGAACTCCTCCGACCTCGATCCCTACCGCAACGCGGACGCGCGGATCGTCATCGACGAGGCCGTGAAGGCGATCAACGCCCCCACCGTGGTCGGCGCCGTCGTCGAGCCCAGTACCGGCAACCTGCGCAACACCCTCATCCAGTGGGACCCGGAGGGCGGCCCCGTCGCCACGTACGACAAGCGCCGCATCCAGCCCTTCGGCGAGTACATGCCGATGCGTTCCGTCGCACGCATCTTCAGCTCGGACGTCGACCGGGTGCAGCGCGACTTCGGCCCGGGCAAGAAGGTGGGCGTCTTCGATCTGGCGGGCACCCAGGTGGGGCTCGTCACCTGCTACGAAGCCGCCTTCGACGACGCCGTACGCGACACCGTCGAACACGGCAGCCAGCTGATCGCCGTCCCCAGCAACAACGCCACCTTCGGGCGCAGCGAGATGACGTACCAGCAGCTGGCCATGAGCCGGGTGCGGGCCGTCGAGCACAGCCGGTCCGTCGTCGTTCCCGTCACCAGTGGGGTCAGCGCGGTCATCCGCCCGGACGGGACGATCGTCCAGCAGACGAAGATGTTCACCCCGGACGCACTGGTGGACAAGGTGCCGCTGCGCTCCTCACTGACCCCCGCGACCCGGCTGGGCACGCTCCCCGAAGGGCTGCTCGCGCTGATCGCCGTGGCCGGACTGGGCTGGGTGGCTGTCCGGACGGTACGGGTCCGCCGCGGGCGCTGAGCCGCGCCCGGCGGGCCACGTATGGTCGTCCCCATGGCCATTCCTGACTTCATCCGCGAACTTCGTGTCACTGCCGGTACACAGCTGCTCCTGCTGCCGGGCGTCACTGCCGTGGTCTTCGACGACGAGGGCCGGGTGTTGCTGGGGAGACGCACCGACACCGGTAAATGGTCGGTCATCGGCGGCATCTGCGAGCCGGGGGAACAGCCCGCCACGACCGCGGTGCGCGAGGTGTACGAAGAGACCGCTGTGCACTGCGTGGTGGAGCGGGTGGTGCTCACGCAGATGCTGGACCCCGTGCAGTACGCGAACGGCGACCGGTGCCAGTTCCTGGACGTGACCTTCCGCTGCCGGGCGACCGGAGGTGAGGCTCGCGTCAATGACGACGAGTCGCTGGAGGTGGCCTGGTTCTCGGTCGACGCCCTGCCGCCGATGAACGAGTTGGCGCTCCTCCGGATCAAGCAGTCGCTCACCGATGAGCCCACGTGGTTCGAACCCACCGTCCAGCGGTGACGCCGTAACCGCTCGTGGCGTCGCCGGACGGGCTCGATCA